>NZ_QXXA01000016.1 GCF_009911265.1 Senegalia massiliensis
GAATAGTAAAAATGTAATTGATTTATCTCCTAAGATATTTAGAATAGTGTCTATAATATCTATAATAACGATTTTAATTCATATTATAATAGATATTATATATGTAGGTAATATTAAACACGATGATATTGTTCCATCAGTATTACTTATAATTTTCTGTGAATTTTGTAGAGGGAAGAGCTTAGCCGAAAAAAACAGTTAAGATTCAATATTTCTTTAATAAATCTCATTTGTAGAAGACTATCATTAAAATTATAAATATTTATAATTTCAATGATAGATCAAATAAAAAATTTAAATATGGTATTAATTAAAAAGAAAAGAGGTATAAAGTGGATTTATGGAACAAGCAATGATAATTAGCAATTTAATTATAATCGTGGTCAGCATAATAGCAATAATTTTGCCGAGATATATACCAGAACACCTTTTTATTATAACTAAAACAGAACAAAAATTAAAAACGATGTATTTAGTGAGTGTTTAGATTAACTTAGGTTGATTTGAAGTATATTATATGAATTTAAAATTTTCTAATAGATAATTCTTTGTAAAATCATGTGGTGAAATAAACATTATTTATATAATTTATAAAGGGAGTAAGACATGCGAAAAATATATTTGAATGCTTTCATACTTATTACTATTATTTTTATAACTGCTTGCTCTTCAAGTGATTTAACAAAAGAAATTTCATTAACTACAGGCATAAATTTTTTGGATGGAAGGATATTGAAAAATGTAGATTCTCATGGTGGATTTCATGGTGATGGTACTACTTATATTGAAATTATGTTTTCTGATAAAGAAAACGAAAGTATTATTAGATCAATTGAGAATAATGACAGATGGGGCAAATTACCCTTAACTGACGATTTAAATATTGCTTTATATGGTAAAGGGAGTTCATCACAATTTATAGGTCCACTTGTTACAAATGATGAGGGGAAAGGATTTTTTCCAACTGTAGAAAATGGATACTACTTTTTTATTGATAGATACAGTGAGAGTAAAGATAAAAAGGATGATACAAGTATAATAAATCGAAATTCATTTAATTTTACAATTGCTATCTATGATAAAGATAGTAAAACACTGTATTACTGTGAGTTAGATACATAAGTAAATTAAGTTTACTTTAAACTTATAGCCTTATTTTTTATTATATGGTAAAATATAGATGGCTAAATAGAAAATAATATATTATAAAAAGAAAAAGGGGGATGTATTTATGGAGATGCTATGTTCATTAAAATCTTATTATCAAGAAAACAAGTTAAGTCGTATTTTAGTTAATGTATTTTTCTTTATTATTATTTTAATTTATTTATTCCCATTTTGGGGATTTAAGATATTTGGATTTAATACAGAGGAGGTTATTTTTGATTATCTTTTTAAAATATTTCAATTTGACTTTGTAGTAACAGGAGCACTTACTGTAATATTTATAATGATGTATTCTTATTTAATGTCTAATAGTATCATTATAAAAGCTATATATACTATAATTTTTGTTTTAAATTTATGGTACTCTATTATGGGAATAGGAATGTTTTCAAATCCATTTTCGTATAAAGATTTTTTAGCATTATTACCTCAAATTATCTTATTAATTATTTTTGGATTAATTAATATTAAATTTAAAAAATACAAGTGTGTAGAAGATCATAAGGTAAATGGTTTAACTATATTCTTATCAGTAATTATACCACTATTTTTAATAAATATACTTGGTAGATTAATATTTCATTTTATTTCATAAATGAAACTATGAATACTATACATAAGATATTCTTGTAAAACAATTTATTAAAATATATAGTAGAATAAATTATTTTAAGGCTAGAGGGAAATCTCTAGCCTTATTTTTTATGAATAATTTATCCTTTTACTCAACATATATAATGTTAATGGATTTATATATATTATATTTACTTTCTTTTAATAAATTGACGTATTGAAATAAACGACATAATTAAAATTATAGGTATTATGAAAAGTAAATCAATTCTTATAATTGCTCCAATTTCATCTTTTGCCCATATTGAAACACGATACTCCCATATAATCCAAGAAATAATTAATAATAGAGTTACTATTTGAGTTTTAGTAATTTTTTTCACTTTATCCACCACCTTATTGGTATCATAAATTATGTTAAATTAAATTTTATCATATCTAATAACTTAAATCTAATGTCATTTATATTAAAAAGATATATATAAAGAGTGACCATTGCACCTCAATAAATTAATAAAATATCAATTTAAAAGGGGGTGGAAATGCTTCAAAAAATGCTTTGAAAAACAGGTTTAATATACCTAGCAAGTAGATGCAAGAAATGGGCATAGATAGAGATGAGATAGAAGGTAATATTACTTTTGATAGAGAAAAAATTATTAACTCTAAACTGCTTATGTATAATTAGACAGTAAAAATTCGTACATGATATAATAAATAAAATTGAATTGGAGGATGATAATGAAAAAGAAAATAATTATATTCATTTTAATATCAGTTTTATTTATGCTTATGGTGATTGATAGACTTGAAAATTTTGAAATTGATTACGATGAAGAGATGGAAATTAATTTTGTCAATTCAGGCATAAATCTTTCAGGTTCTTTATATTTACCTGATACACCACCGCCTTATGATCTTGTGTTTTTAATTCATGGTGATGGACCTCAAGATAGGACTTTGAACGGAGGATATGCCTTAATTATGAATCATTTACTAGATCAGGGGATCGCTTGTTTTTCATATGATAAAGCTGGTGTTTCTAAATCTGAGGGGAATTGGCTTGAACAAACAATGAAAGAACGCAGTGATGAAGTTGAATCAGCTCTTAAGATTCTAGAAAATAAGATACCGATAAGAAAGAAAGGCGTATTGGGTTTTTCTCAGGGAGGATGGGTCATATCAGAACTTTCTAAGTCAATGGCACCCATAGATTTTATTGTTATTGTTGGTGGAGCCATTGACTGGATGGATCAACATATATATTATGAAACAAAAGTAGCTGAAAGAACACATTATACAGAAAAGCAAAAAAAAGACTATTTGTCTTATGTAAGAACTTATGATGAATTAATTGTTAAAAATGATTATGAAGGATATGTAGATTTTGTTTTAAATCACGACTATGAAAAACCTATGACTAAAGAGCGATTTCACTTTTCATATTTAAATGCAGAATCCAATGCTATTGAAGGTATAAAAAATATGACAGTTCCTTTTTTAGGTTTATTTGGGGAAGAAGATCAAAATGTAGATGTTTATGAGAGTTATAAAGTATATGATGATACATTTAAAGATATGGGTAAGGAAAACTATGAACTTTATATTTTTTCAGATGCTACTCATGAACTATTAAAAAGCAAGTATCAAGATAATGAAACCCTTCTTTTGATCCATAGCTTTATTATTGGAGATAAAATATATACAAGTGAGTTTTTAGATACTTTAAGCAATTGGATACAAGATCTGCCTTAGAAAGAAGTATTAGTAAAAGAGCATAAAGCTAATAAATAGAGACGATTAAATCAAAATAATACTAAGGGGAACAGTGGGGAGTTTTAGAGGTGAGTACTTTACCTGAATAAACTCTCTTTTTTATGCTCTAAAAAGTTTCTACATTATATAAAGGAATTTGCAACTTAATGTAGAATAATATATTTATGAATTTTTTTACAAAATGTTACATAAGTTATTTAATATATTTTTATTTGTTTTAATTTTACCACTTTCATAATCTGTTAAAGTAGATTGATGAATTCCTAAAAGAGAAGCAAGTTCTCTTTGTGTATAACCTTTTTCAAGTCTAAATTTTTTAATTTTATTATAGTTACAATTATTTAAGTTTAATAAGTACTTATTTGTAGTACATAACATAGTAGAGATTTTATTTATAGTTTTAATAGAAGGATTTTTTATTCTTTCACTTTCAATATTGCAAATAGTATCAGATGAAAGTTTACATTTAGAAGCAAGATCCTTTTGAGTCATGTTTTTTTGTAATCTGACTTTCCTTATACGTTTCCCTAAGGTATTTTCAGAAAGGTCAGAATAGTTGTTTATATACCATTCTATATTTAGTATTTTGTGTTTTGCTAATAAACGCTTGTCCTTGTGGATACTATGGGGATCCTTTACATGAATGCAGTTGTAATCCACGTGATATAGATAGATACTTAAAAAAATTAGTGGACCTTTACTAGATAGAATAGATATACATATAGAAGTTAGTCCGGTGAAATTTGATGATTTAAGAGAAAAAGATATTACTTCTGAATCCTCTGATGAAATTCTAAAAAGGGTAAATAAATGTAGAAATAAACAAATAGAGAGATACTCAGAACAAGATATTTATTCTAATTCAGAACTTGAAGGAAGAAATATAAATAAATATTGTCAAATTAACAAAGATGCACAAGATATATTGAAAACAGCATTTGATAAATTAGGTTTTAGTGCTAGAGCATATAATAAAATATTGAAAGTTGCTAGGACTATTGCAGATTTAGAAAATACTGAAAAAATTGAAAGTACACATATACTTGAGGCTATTCAATATAGAAGTATGGATAGAAAATATTTTTCAATTTAATTATGAAGAATAAATTGAAATTTGGAGGATAAATATGACTAATAGAGATATATTAATATGGCTTAATAGTATAAGTGGTATAGGAAATAAAACTATAAATAAACTATATAATTATTTTGAAAACTTGACAGATTTATGGAACTTAAGTAATAATGATATAATGAAATTAAGTTTTTTAAGAAGCAATGTTAAAAGTAATATAATTAAATTTAAGAATTCAATTTATTATGATGATATTATTAATAAAGCTAATGATAATAATATAGAAATTATAACAATATTAGATAGTAATTATCCATTAAAATTGAAGAATATTTATGATCCACCAAATGTATTATATTGTAAGGGTAATATTGAATTATTAAATAAGCTTTCTATAGCAATAGTTGGTTCTAGAAAAGCTACGTATTATGGCAAATGGGTTGCAGAAAAGTTATCAAAGGAACTTTCTGAATATAGTATTTGTATAGTAAGTGGTATGGCTCTTGGTATTGATGCAATAGCTCATAAAGGTGCTATTGATAAAAATGGTAGTACAATAGCAGTATTAGGTTCTGGAGTAGATAAAGCATACCCTAAAACAAATACTATGCTATATGATAATATTTGTGAAAAAGGACTTGTAATATCAGAGTTTCCCATAGGAATGAAACCAGTTGCAGGAAATTTTCCACTTAGAAATAGAATAATAAGTGGATTGTCTAGTGGAATATTAGTAATAGAAGCAAAAGAGAGAAGTGGTTCATTAATAACAGCTTATCATGCACTAGATCAGGGTAAAGATGTTTTTGCAGTGCCAGGAAATATAAATAGTATATATAGCAAAGGAACAAATCTTTTAATAAAAGATGGTGCAAAAATAATTACATGCTTAGAAGATATATTGGAAGAAATAATTGAAATTAATTCTATATCTAAAGAGAAAAAGATGAATTATGATAATTTAAGTGATAAAGAAATAATGGTTTTAAAATCTATAGAAAATGGACCTATCCATTCTGATATGATAGCATATAATACTGAGATAAATATAATAGAACTTACAAGTATACTTACAATACTAGAGATGAAAAATAAAATAAAGGCTTTACCAGGTAAAATATTTACAGTAGTTAATTAATCGGAGGCGAGTATTTTGGGAAAGACATTAGTAATAGTTGAGTCGCCTGCAAAGGCTAAAACTATAGGAAAATTTTTAGGAAGAAAATATAAAATTAAAGCATCGGTAGGTCACGTTATTGATTTGCCAAAAAGTAAATTGGGAATAGATATTGAAAATGATTTTGAACCAAGATATATAACAATAAGGGGAAAAGGACCTATACTTAGTGAATTAAAAAAAGAGGCTAAAAAGGCAGATAAAGTATATCTTGCTACTGACCCTGATAGAGAAGGGGAAGCTATCTCTTGGCATTTAGCTAAAGCACTTAAATTAGATGACAAAGAAAAGAATAGAATTGAGTTTAATGAAATAACTAAAAACACAATAAAGAATGCAATTAAAAATCCTAGAAGTATTGATATGGATTTAGTAGATGCACAACAAGCTAGAAGAGTTTTAGATAGATTAGTTGGTTATAAAATTAGTCCTTTACTTTGGAAAAAAGTAAGAAAAGGGCTAAGTGCAGGTAGAGTACAGTCTGTCGCTACTAAGTTAATAGTAGATAGAGAAAGAGAAATTGATAAATTTAAACCAGAAGAATATTGGAGTATTGAATTTATATTACTTAAAGATAAAAAAGAGTTTGAATCATTATTAAATGGAAAAGTAATAGATGGCAAGTTAGAAAAAATTAAAATTTCTAACAAAGAAGAATCTGAAGTTATAATTAATGAAATTTCTAACTCAAGTTTGATAGTAGAAAATGTTAAAAGAGGTAAAAAGAAAAGAAAACCATATCCTTCTTACACTACTAGTAGTCTTCAACAGGATGCATCTAATCGTTTAGGTTTTTCTACTAAGAAAACAATGAAGTTAGCACAGGATTTATATCAAGGTATTGATATAAAAGGAGAAGGGACTGTAGGACTTGTAACATATATAAGAACAGATTCTACTAGGATATCTAGTGAAGCTAGAAATAAAGTGGAAAGCTATATTTTAGATAGTTTTGGAGATAAGTATTTATCTAAAAATAAAAATTCTAAAGGTAAAAAAAATATACAAGATGCACATGAAGCAATAAGACCAACAGATGTATTTAAGACCCCTGAAAAAATAAAAGATTCTTTAAGTAAAGATCAATACAAGTTATATAATTTGATATGGCAAAGATTTGTAGCTAGTCAAATGTCAAGTGCAGTATATGACACTTTAACTATAGATATAAAGGCTTCTGATTATAGACTAAGGACTAGTGGTTCTCAAATAAGTTTTGATGGATTTATGAAAGTATATCCTATAAAAAGTAAAGATAAAAATATTAATATACCTGATATGAAAGCAGGAGATATATTAGATATAAAAGATGTTTTGCCAAAACAACATTTTACTCAGCCGCCTGCTAGATTTACAGAAGCTAGTTTAGTTAAAACTATGGAAGAGTTAGGAATAGGAAGACCAGCTACTTATTCACCAACTATAAGCACTATATTAAGTAGAGGATATGTTTTAATCGAAAATAAATCTTTTAAACCTACGGAATTAGGATTTATAGTAACTGATTTATTAATAGAGTATTTTAAAAATATAATAAATGAAGAATTTACAGCAGAAATGGAAAATAAGTTAGATAAAGTTGAAGAAGGTAAAATTATTTGGAAAAATGTAATTTCAGATTTTTATGATGATTTTAAAGGTGTATTGAAAGTAGCAGAAGATGAAATAGAAGAAATTGATATGGATGAAGAAACTGATATTGAATGTGAAAAATGTGGAAGAAATATGGTGATTAAGCATGGTAGATATGGAAGATTTCTTGCTTGTCCTGGTTATCCAGATTGTAAAAACACGAAACCAATACTTAATAAATTAAATATTGATTGTCCTAAATGTAAAGATGGTGAAATTATAGAAAGAAAATCTAAAAAAGGAAGAAAATTTTATGGATGTACTAATTATCCTGAATGTGATTTTGTTTCTTGGGATATGCCAATAAATGAAAAATGTCCTGAATGTAATAATATTCTTACTAAAAAGACTACTAAAAAAGGAACTACTATAAAATGTATAGAATGTGATTACAAAAAAACCACAAAAAATAAATAGGCAGGTGTTTATAAAATGTTAAGAGCTACTACAATTATAGCTGTAAGAAAAGATGGTAAATTAGCATTTGCAGGTGATGGTCAAGTAACAATGGGTGATAAGACTATAATGAAAAGTACTGCAAAGAAAATAAGAAAATTATATAATGATAATGTAATAGTTGGATTTGCAGGTTCAGTAGCAGATGCTATAACATTATCTGATAAATTAGAAGAAAAACTTCAACAATTTAATGGAAATTTGACTAGGGCTGCTGTTGACTTAGCCCAAGAATGGCGTGGGGATAAGGTTTTAAGGAAATTAGAAGCGATGCTAATAGCAGGTGATAGTGAAAATCTTTTGGTTATATCTGGTGGTGGAGAGGTTATAGAACCAGATCAAGGTTTAGTTGCAATAGGATCAGGAGGAAATTATGCATTTGCTGCTGGCAAAGCTTTAATGGATAACACTGACCTTAGTTCAAAAGAAATAGCTTACAAATCTATAAAAATAGCTTCACAAATTTGTGTATTTACTAATGATAATATTATAACAGAAGAGTTTTAGGAGGTAATTATATGAAGGAATATACACCTATTGAGATAGTAGAAAAATTAGATAATTACATTATAGGTCAAAAGAAAGCTAAACGTTCAGTAGCAGTTGCACTTAGAAATAGATATAGAAGAAACAAATTAAATGATGAGTTTAAAGAAGAAGTTAAACCTAAGAATATAATTATGGAAGGACCAACTGGAGTTGGAAAAACTGAAATAGCTAGAAGACTTGCAAAATTAGTAAATGCACCCTTTGTAAAAGTTGAAGCTACTAAATTTACTGAAGTTGGATATGTAGGAAGAGATGTAGAATCTATGGTGAGAGATTTAGTAGAAACATCAATACGACTAGTTAAAAACGAAAAAATTTCTGAAGTATATAATAAAGCAGAAGAATTAGCAGAAAAAAGAATTTTAAAGATATTAATAAATGGTCCTGAAAAAAAGAAGGAAAAAAACCAAAATCCTTTTGAAGCTTTCTTTGGTTCAACTAATGATGAAGAAGATAATGAGATTGATAGAAAAGATGATATAGGAGATAAGAAAACTATAAAAAACAAATTAAAAAATAAAGAAATAGAAGATCAATATGTAGAAATATTAGTGGAAGAGACCCATTCTCAACCTATAGGAATGATGGGAGCAATGGGAATGGATGATATGAATATGAATGATATATTTTCAGGAATATTACCGAAGAAAAAGAAGAATAGAAAAGTAACTATTAAAGAAGCTAGAAAAATTCTTGCTAATGAGGAAGCACAAAAAATGATTGATATAGATGATATTAATTCTATAGCCATAGAAAAAGCAGAAAATAGTGGTATTATATTTATTGATGAAATTGATAAAATTGCAGCTAGAAATGGATCAGGGCCTGATGTTTCTAGAGAAGGAGTCCAAAGGGACATATTGCCAATAATAGAGGGTTCTACTGTTATGAGTAAATATGGACCTATAAAAACGGATCATATTTTATTTATTGCTGCAGGTGCATTTCATGTTTCTAAGGTTACTGATTTAATTCCTGAAATCCAAGGAAGATTCCCTATAAGAGTAAAACTTGATAATCTTACACAAGATAATTTCAAAGAAATATTAACAAAACCTCAAAATGCTTTAATTAAACAATATAAGCATTTATTGAAAACAGAAGGAGTAGATTTAATATTTACTGATGATGGAATTTCAGAGATAGCAAAGATAGCATTCTTAGTAAATGATCAAACAGAAAATATTGGAGCAAGAAGATTGTATACTATACTTGAAGAATTATTAGAAGAAATTTCTTTTGATGCATCTTTATATCAAGGTAAAGAATTTACTATTGATAGAAAATATGTAAATGAAAAATTAAAACATGATATAGAGCAAATTGATTTATCAAAATATATACTATAAAAAGTAGCCTAAAGGCTACTTTTTTAATGTAGGACTTAACTACTATTTTTATGTGTAATCTTTTTACTTTTTGTCATAAAATCTGGTATTTATGCCATTTGCAAAAAAAATATGTCATAGTTATATAATAACCTACAATATAAAACAAGAAAAACTATTTATTTTACACTGGATTTATATTACAATAGTAAAGAAGCATCAAGGTGGGAGGTGAATATTTTGTTAAATGGTGTTTTTAATAATATGAATTTAATGAATACAGCTTTAGATGGATATTCAAAAAGAAATGAAGCCATAAACAATAATATATCTAATGTAAATACTCCTGGATATAAAAAAAACAAAGTGAGTTTTGAAGAAAATTTAAAAGAACAATTAAATATGAGTAATAGTTTAAAATTAAACACAACAAATAGTAGGCATATAGGTTTTAAAAATAAACAAATAAATACAGATATAAAAATAACAAAAGATAATTCTTATTCAACTAGAAATGATGATAACAATGTAAATATTGATGTTGAAATGGCTAATCTTACGAAAAATACTATGTTATATAATGCTATTGCAAGACAAGTTTCAAATGAATCTAAAAAAATTAGAAATATTATAAGAGAGGGGAGATAATAATGAGCTTATTTAGTTCAATAAACATTAGTGCTACTGGTATGACTGCTGAAAGAACTAGAATGGATGTTATATCAGAGAATATTTCAAATGCAAATACTACAAGAACTAGTAGTGGCACTCCTTATAAAAGAAAATTAGTAGTTTTCAGTGAAAGTAAACCTAAATTTTCTGATGTTTTAAATAATACATTGAGTAAATCAAATGAAAGTAATGGAGTTAAAATAACAGCAATAAAAGAGGATGATTCTCCATATAAGGTTGTTTATGAACCAGGTCATCCAGATGCTAACGAAAATGGTTATGTAGAAATGCCAAATGTAGATGTTACTAAAGAGATGGTGGATATGATATCAGCTACACGTGCCTATGAAGCTAATATAACTGCACTAAATTCTTCTAAATCTATGTTTATGAAGGCATTAGATATAGGAAGATAAGGAGGAAGTTATGAAAATACAAGGTTTATCAAACATAGTTAGTCAATCAATTAACAAATTAGATGATAATTCTAAAAATAAAATTAATTTTGGTGAGTTCTTAGATCAACAGTTAAGTAAAGTAAATTCATTGCAAAAACAAGATGAAGATTATAAAAAGATGCTTGCAATTGGAGAAGTTGATAATATACATAATGCTATGATAGCAACAGAAAAAGCGGATTTAGCCTTACAATTAACTCTAAGTATAGAAAATAAGCTTATGGATGCTTATAAAGAAATTATGAGAATGCAAATATAAGTATTTTGGGAATGGAGTGAATTTAATTGGCTGAAACTATAGAAAAAGCCAAAAATCAATTACTAGATTTTTGGTCTAATTTGGAAAAAAAGAATAAATACAAATTAATAATTGGAATACTTTTATTATTAATAGTTTTTACAGGAATAATCTTTTTTATTACAAGAACAGAATATGAAATATTATATAGTGATCTTTCTAAAAAAGATGCAGGTATTATAACAACTAAGTTAGATGAACAATCTATGGATTGGAAATTTGGTGAAAATGAAACTACAATACTTGTTCCTAAAGAGAATAAGTCTAAAATAATGATTGATTTAGCATCAGAAGGATTGCCAAAAGAAGGATATAGTATACTTGATGCTTTGAATGAAACAAGTTGGACTATGACAGAGTATGAGAAAAAAGAAAGAGTAAAGTATGCTGTAGAAAGTCAGATTTCTTCTACTATTTCTCAAATTGAAGGTATTGAAGAATCAAATGTAATTGTAGATATTCCAGAGGATACTAATTTTATGAATGAAAATGAAATATCTACTGCTTCTGTTTTTGTTACATTGACTGATACTACACCATTAAATAACGAAAAAGTTGTAGCAATTCAAACTTTAGTTTCAAGTTCCTTTAAAGATATGACAATTGAAAATGTAAATATAATAGATGATTCTGGTAGATCATATTCAGATACTGAAGAAAATATGGAAAATTATGATGTAACTGATCAACTTGGAATGAAACAAGGGTTTGAAAGTAAATTAAATAATAGTATAACTAGATTTTTAGAAAATCTTTTTGGAAATTCTAATGTTGATGTTAGAGCAAATGTAAATATGAATTTTGATAGTGAAATTACTAATATTGTAGAATTTACCCCACCTATTGAAGATCAAACAGAAGGATTAATTAGAAGTATGGAAAAAATAGAAGAACATACTGTAGGTGGAATTTCTGAAGACCCAGTTGGCACTGAATCTAATGTAGAAGATACTACTGATTATGCGACTGATGATAATGCTTCTTCAAAATATGATAAAGCAAGTGAAGTTATTAACTATGAATTAAATGAAATAAATAGAGAAATAAAAAAATCTCCAGGTAAGGTGGAGTCAGTTACTGTTGCAATACTTATAAACGAAAATGCTATAGATGGTGAGTTGACAGGTGAAAGACAAAAAGAAATAGAAGAATTAATATATGCAGCTACAGGAATTAATACACAAGAAGTTGTAGTTAGCACAGGTGAATTTAATAAACCAGAAGTTGTTAATACTCCTAATTCAAATAATAATCTAGCAAGTTTACCTTCATGGTCATATGTTTTAATTGGTGCTTTAGTTTTAGGTATGATTATTATTGGGATTTTAGTATATAGACGTAGAAATAAAAAAGATTCATTAGAAGAAAGTATGTCTATTGATAGTCAAATTGATAGTAACGAATATATTGAAGATATAGATTTTGAAACAGAAAAGTCACAATATAAATCTAAAATAAATGACTTTGTAAAGAAAAAACCAGATGCTGTTGCTCAATTATTGAGAAGTTGGCTCAATGAAGAATAGAGGTGGTAGATATGAGTCCAAAGCAATATTTATCAGGTAAAGAAAAGGCAGCCATATTATTAATAAGTTTGGGACCTGAAAAATCAGCAGAAATATTTAAACATTTAAATGAAGAAGAAATTGAAGAATTAACATTAGAGATAGCAAATATGAGGAAAGTATCCCCTGAAGATAAAGAGAAAACTGTAGAAGACTTTTATCAAATGTGTTTAGCTCAAGAATATATATCTGAAGGTGGAATTAATTATGCTAAAGATGTTTTAGAAAGAGCACTTGGGGGACAACAAGCGTTAAATATTATAAATAAATTAACAACTTCCCTCCAAGTTAGACCTTTTGAATTTATTAGAAAGGCTGATGCTGGACAACTATTAAATTATATTCAGAATGAGCATCCTCAGACAATAGCTTTGATTCTTTCTTATTTATCTCCAAATCAATCAGGGCAAATATTATCTAATTTAAGTAGTAATAAGCAATCAGAAGTAGCAAAAAGAATTGCACTTATGGATAGAACATCTCCTGAGATTATAAAAGAAGTAGAAAGAATACTTGAAAGTAAGTTTTCTAATATGGTTAGTCAAGATTATACTTCTGCAGGTGGAATAGAGTCAATTGTTTCTATTTTAAATTCTGTTGATAGAGGTACAGAAAAATATATAATGGAAGAATTAGAGTTAGATGATGTAGAGTTGTCTGAAGAAATAAGAAAAAGAATGTTTGTGTTTGAGGATATAGTTAATTTAGATAGTAAATCTATTCAAAGATTTATTAGAGAAATTGATAATAGTGAATGGTCTATAGCTTTAAAAGGTGCTAGTGAAGAAGTGAAAGAAGTTATTTTTGCTAATATGTCTAAAAGGTTAGTTGAAATTATAAAGGAAGATATGGAATTTATGGGTCCTGTAAGACTTAAAGATATAGAAGAATCTCAGCAAAATATTGTTAGTGTAATTAGGAAACTTGAAGATGCGGGAGAAATTATCACTCCAAGGGGAGGAGATGAAGTAATTGTCTAGAATTATAAAATCTCCGTTAGTATCAGAAATTTATAGTCATGGAGCGAATAAAAAAAATACTGAAAATGAAATAAAAGATCTAGAGAATTTCAAGAAAAATATTATAAAAGATACATTACTTAAACAAAAGAACATATTAGAAGAAGCTAATACTAATGCTCAAGATATTATTAATAAAGCTGAAGAACAGTCAAAAAATATATCAGAAGAAAACAATAAAAAAGGAATTCAATTGTTAGAGGATTATAAAAACAAAGGGTATAATGAGGGTTTTGAACAAGGATATAAAGAAGGTTATGAGGAAGGTAATGAACAGTCAAATTTATTGATTCAAGAAGCTTTAGGTATTAAAAACGAAAACTTGAATCGAAGGAAAGAATTATTATCAGATTTGGAAAAAGATATAGTGGACCTTGTAATAGACTCTTGTTATAAAATTGTCAATAGATTATATGATGATGATAAAGAAATTATTTTATCAATTATTCAAAGGGGACTTGATAATCTAACTAATACAAAAAGATTAATAATTAAAACTAGCAGTGATGACTTTGATTTCTTAGATATGTATAAGGAAAAGATTCTTTCTATGGCACACAATGTAGAAGAAATTGATATTGTATTAGACAAGAATTTAGAAAAAGGTGGTATGATTTTAGAAACCTTGAATGGGAGTGTAGATGTAAGTATAGATACACAGCTAGAAAAATTAAAGTTAATTTTAAAAGATCTATTAGATAGTGAGTGATGTTTTATGATAAATCTTGAAAAGTATAAAAGAGAAATACATAGAAGTGAATTTATAAAATATAGAGGTGAAGTAACTAAAATTACTGGTCTTACTGTTGAGGCTAATGGGCCTTTATCTAAAATTGGTGAGCTATGTTATATTTACCCTTATAATAAAACTATACCAATAATGAGTGAAGTTGTAGGGTTTAAAGAAGAGAGGATATTATTAATGCCTCTTGGGGAAATGGAAGGTATTGGACCAGGAAGTACTGTAGTTGCTACTGGAGATTCATTAAAAGTTGGAGTATCTTATGAGTTAGTTGGAAGAGTATTAGATGGGATGGGTAACCCAATAGATGGTAAAGGTCCATTAAAAATTAAAACTAAATATCCAGTTTCAAATCTTCCTCCTAATCCATTAGATAGGAACAAAATAACTGAAGTATTACCTTTAGGAATAAAGGCAATAGATGGAATGTTAACTTGTGGTAAAGGTCAAAGGATAGGGATATTTGCAGGTAGTGGAGTTGGAAAGAGTACTTTAATGGGAATGATTGCAAGAAATGCTTCATCTGATGTGAATGTTATAGGTTTAATTGGTGAAAGAGGAAGAGAAGTAAGAGAGTTTATTGAGAATGATTTAAAGGAAGAAGGATTAGAAAGAACAGTATTAGTAGTAGCAACATCTGATCAACCTGCTTTAGTAAGGATGAAGGGTGCTCTTTTAACAACTGCTATTGCTGAATACTTTAGAGATAATGGTGAAAATGTAATGTTGCTAATGGATTCTCTTACAAGATTTGCTATGGCACAAAGGGAAGTTGGACTAGCTATAGGAGAACCTCCAGTAACTAGAGGATTTACTCCTTCAGTTTTTGCTGTATTACCTAGATTACTTGAAAGAGCAGGAAATTCTGATAAAGGGACAATTACAGCTTTATATACTGTGTTAGTAGATGGAGATGATATGAACGAACCTATAACAGATACTGTAAGGGGTATATTAGATGGACATATTGTACTTTCACGAGACTTCGCAAATAAAAATCATTATCCAGCAATAGATGTATTAGCAAGTATAAGTAGGGTTATGCCTAATATTGTCAATGAAGATCATAAAAATATTTCTAATGAATTAAAAGATATATTGGCAACTTATAAATCATCGGAAGATTTAATAAATATAGGTGCTTATAAATCAGGTTCAAATGGGAAAATTGATAGATCTATAAAATTAATAGACAATATAAATTCGTTTTTAAAGCAGGATGTTATGGAGAATTGTTCTTATGATTATGTTATAGATATGATGAGAAATATTATAAATGAGTAAAGTAGGTGACTAAAATATGGGGAATTATAATTATAAGTTGCAAACTGTTTTAGATTTTAAGTCTTCTATACAAGATCAAATGATGTTAAAGTATAGTAATGCTAAAAAAGAGCTAGAAAATTCTGAGAAAAGATTAAACGAATTTCTAGAAGATAAAAGGAAAATTGAAAACGAAAAAGATGATTTGAATTATATTAAGACTATAAAAGATTTGAAAAATTATAATTCATATATAGAACAATCAAATTATAAAATAAATAATCAAAAGAAAATGATCAATGAAGTAAAAAAGGAAGTAAATGAAGCAAAAGATAATTTAATAACGGCATCAAAAGATAAGAAGGTTTTTGAGAAATTAAAGGAGAATGATTATAAAAAACATTTAAATTTAATGAAAAAAAAGGAATCTATTACAGTTGATGAAATTGTAACGTTTATTAGTTGTAATAATTAATGGGTGATTATATGAAAAATGAAGGTATAAAAAAAGGATTTAAAATATTAATAGTTATAGTTATTGTTTTTATAGTTATACCTATTACATCATTAGCAATTTTATATAGCACTAATAG
Organism: Senegalia massiliensis; assembly: GCF_009911265.1. Classification (NCBI taxonomy): domain Bacteria; kingdom Bacillati; phylum Bacillota; class Clostridia; order Eubacteriales; family Clostridiaceae; genus Senegalia; species Senegalia massiliensis. Next base: position 16,344 of record NZ_QXXA01000016.1, read on the forward strand.
AGATTTTAAGATGGAAGCTAATAAATATCTAAGAATAATCCCTGGACCTATAGGCAATTATTTTAATCAATATCCTACCACAGCTGAAGCTAATGACAAAGTTTTTTATATTGCAGAATACTACAATGCAATCAGTGAAGAAAGTGCTGCAGACAAATTGTTTATAATAAAAAAAGATAATGAAGAACTATATTATCAAATAGTTCAAGCTATGAATAAAATTTCACCAGAAAAAACAGAAGAAACTATAAAGAAAGTTAGAAATATTGAATTAAGAAAAGATCCTTTAATATCTGTCTATGATGAAATAGACTCTGAAAAAAAAGATGAATTAAAAGAAGATATTAAAAAGATTGAAAGTAAAGAGTTACTAGTTGCTAAAAAGATAATATTAGAGTATTATAATGATCAAAATTTTCAAAGGGTAAATGATATATTTGAAAATATTTCAACATCTAAAACCATAGATTTATTATATTATTTTAATGAAGATATTTATGATTATGTACTTAACAACTTAGAAAAAAATAAAGCTATAGAAGTGAATATTGGATTGACAGAGAAAGAGTTAGAATATGAAAAATTACTTAGACAAAGTGAAATTTATCAGGTAAACAAAGTAAGTGATACAATCAAGGAAATTGGAAATGATGATAACTATAATTTAAATCAACTAGCTATTATTTATTTGAATCTTACTATTGATAAAGCAGCTAACGTACTTGTAGAAATAGATGATGATGAGTTTCAAAAGGAACTTTTTACAGAAATGAGAAATATTGAATTGCTTAATGAGGAATTAGATTCAAGAATTGTGAAATTGGCTAGTAAGATTGAAGATATTAAAAAGTATAAAACTAAAATTGAAGATTTAGTTAAAGTATATCAAAAAATGGATAGTGAATCTCTTTCTGTAATAATTGAAGATTTATTTAAAGAAAATAGTAAATTAGTAGTTGATGTATTAGATAAAATGAATGAGAAAAAGGTGGCTGAAATACTTAGTTTTATTGATTCAGATACTGCAAATCAGATATCTAAACAATTAACTACATAATTAATATATTGAAAGGGGGTGAATAGAATAGAGGGTGTTAATTTAATTCCAAATAAAAATTTAGTAAGAACTGATGGAGGTAAACAAAAAAAATCAGAAGAAAAGGATTCTAATTTTTATAACTTATTAAATGATCAAGTAGATCCTAAAGAAAATAATAAATTTAAAAAATATGAATTCAAACTTGATGAGAAAAAGAATAATAAAGAAAAAGATGAAATTAAAAATACAGATATCTTTTTTGTTACTAATTTTAATGCTCAGAAAGAAGATTTTTTAGAATTTAATTTTCAAAGTGAAGACAAAGTGATTGTACCAAAGGAAATATTAGAAGAAATTAATATGTTAATGGAAAACTTAAATTTAAAAGAAACTAACAACGATAAAATGAATATCATAAAAAAAATAAAAGAGTTAGTTTCTAATATGGAAACAATTAATCTTGATGATACTTCGATTTCTAAAGAAATAAAATCACTTTTAAAACAATTAGATGGAAAAATATCAGTAACAGAAGAATCAAATGATGCTTTATTTATTGAAAGTGAATTAAATAAAATATTAAAAGAATTAAATACTAAATTCAACTTAGAACAAAATAAAATTAATAAAAGAGAAGAAAGTGTTAAAAGAGAAGTTGAAAATTATAATTTAGTAAATAATGAACTTAATGAAAAAGAGCAGCCAAAATCTAATACTTATTCTTTTGAAAAAGAGATAAACTTAGATGAGCAACCTAAAGTTCAAAAAGATATTATCGATGAAAATATTGTTTTGAAACAAGACAATATTGATCTAAACAAAAATATTATGAATGTAACTAAGGTTATAAACAAAGATACTTTTTCATCTAACATTATGGAAAAATATAATATACTAGAACAGATTAATTCAAATATTAAATTCATTGATAATGAAGGTGTCAAAATAGCAAAAATAAGTTTGAATCCAGAATCATTAGGAAAAATAATGATAAAATTAGATATGGATGAAGGTAATATTATAGGGAAAATATTAGTTGAGAATACAGATGTTAAAAATTTATTAGAAAATAATATAGATAGTTTAAAAGAAACTTTTTCTTCAAAAGGTATCTTATTAAAAGAAATGAATGTGACAGTTGGACAAGAAAGTTTTTCTAATGGAGATCAACAGAATTTTTTCAAAAAATATTACTCTAAAAGAAAAAACAAATCTAATTTGGAGAAAGATGAAAGTGAGTATGAAGAATTAATATTTAATAATTATGGTAGAGATTATATTGTAAATGGTTCTTTAGATATAAAAGCATAAGGAGGAAATCATGAGTGTAAATAGTACAAACAATTATGTAAACAATACAAGTAATTATAGTAACAATACTAAAAATGCTAAAAATACTTTAAATAATAGTAGTATGTTGGGAAAAGATTCTTTTTTACAACTATTAGTTACACAAATTAAGAATCAAGATCCTTTAAAACCATTGGAAGATAAAGAATTTATAGCACAGATGGCTCAATTTAGTGCTTTAGAACAAACACAGAATTTAAATATAACAATGCAACATTCACAAAATAATATTATTCAAGAAATCAAAGAAATAAAAGAAGCATTAGAAGAAATAAAAGATGGATATGAAAATGTAGATGAAGATGTAGATGGAGACGGAGATGAAGATACCATCTAATATGGAGTGAAAAAATGAAAACATACAATATACATCATGTTAATCAAAAAGTTCATCAAAAAAATAATAAAAATTTTAAAAGTAATATTTCTTTTGGTGATGTATTAGATAATATAAACAACATAAAATTTTCAAAACATGCTATGAAAAGAATAGATGATAGAAATATATCTATAGATAAGAAAGATGTAGAAAAAATTAATACTGCTATAAATAATGCAAGAGAAAAAGGTATAGATCAAGCTTTGATTTTAATGGATAATAAAGCATTTATAGCTAGTGTTACTAAAAATACAATAATTACAACTATTAATAGAGATAATTTAAAAGATAATGTTTTTACAAATATTGATGGAGCCGTGATTATATAGCTGGACCTTAAAGGAAGCTAATAATATCTGATATATGGAGGATGTTACACGGATAAAAAAGGAGGAAGTTTTAAAATGATGAGTTCAATGTATTCAGGTGTATCAGGTTTAAAGATGCATCAGAAAAAAATGGATGTTATAGGAAATAATATTGCAAATGTAAATACTTTAGGATATAAAAAAGGACAAGTTACTTTCAAAGAAGTATTTAGTCAAACAGTAAAAGGAGCAGGTGGTGCTCAAGGTGGAAAAGGTGGTACAAATCCTCAACAAGTTGGATTAGGAGGTCAGTTAGGGTCTATTAATACAATACATACCCAAGGTGCAGTACAAAGAACTGATAATCCTACAGATTTAATGATAGATCGTGATGGCTATTTTATTATTTCTGATGATGCAAGTTTAAATAATAAATATTATACAAGAGCAGGAAACTTTGATGTAGATTATAATGGAAATCTTGTCACTTCAGATGGCTTTAAGGTATTAGGATATGATAATGGTGAATTATCTCCTATACAAATTAATCTTACTGAAACTGTAGAACCAAAAGCATCAAGTTATATAGAAATAATAGGGAATTTAGATTCTAGACAAGAAATAAGCACTGGCACAGATCCAGATAATGATGAAATTTACTATACTGATACAATTATAAAAGATAGTTTAGGAAATTCTTACAAGGTTAATATGGAATTTAGTAAAGAGAGTGATAATAACTGGAGCTTAAATATAAAAGGTGTAGAAAATATTGACAGTGGAGATATGGTACCTATATCAAATGATGTAAGTGATATAAAGTTGAACTTTGATAATAATGGTAAACTAACATCAGCTGATAGTTTTGATATTGAATTTGATAATGCTAATGGAATCATATTTGGTACACCAGGTGACAATAAAGTGTCTATTGATTTATCAGGAATAAATCAATATGCAAATGAAAACTCTGCTAAAGGATTTGATGGAGGTAAAGATGGAAGTTTAGCTGGATATTCATCTGGAGTTCTAAAGGGGTTTTCAATTGATAACTTTGGTATTATCACAGGAACATTTACAAATGGTATAAATAAAAGTTTAGCTCAAATTGGACTAGCAAAATTCGACAATAATGCTGGTCTTGAGAAAATTGGTAATAACGCCTATAAAACTACTGCAAATTCTGGAGAAGCTCAAATTGGTACAGCTTCTAGTAATGGTTTTGGTTCAATTAATGCTGGAGCTCTAGAAATGTCAAATGTAGATTTATCTTTAGAATTTACTGAAATGATAACTACACAAAGAGGATTTCAAGCTAATTCTAGAATAATAACTACTTCTGATGAAATGCTTCAAGAATTGGTTAATCTTAAAAGATAATATATTGGCCTAGATTAATTTCTAGGCCAAATAAAAGAGGTGAAGTATGATAGAGTTATCTAGAATAAATGGAGAGATCATTTTTATTAACATTGATCTTATTGAAATAGTTGAAGAAACTCCAAATACAGTTATTAAGTTAACAAATGGAAATAAATACATAGTTAGAGAAAGTGGAAAAGAAATCATAAATAAGATAATAGCTTTTAAACAAAAGGTTAAAAAGTTATTATAAGTAAAGTGAGGTGTTAAATTTGGATTTAGGAACAGCTATTGGATTTATACTAGGAATTGCATTTATTATATATGGAATATTACTTTCAGGAGATATAATTACATTTTTAAATCTTGCATCTATATTGATTGTTTTAGGTGGTACCATAGCAGCTACTTTTATAAGTTTTCCTTTAAAAAAGGTAACAGCATCTATTAAAGTTGTTAAAAATGCTTTTACAGATAAAAAAAGTGAGCAAGTAGAAATAATAAAGGAAATAATTAATTTAGCAAATATTGCAAGAAAAGAGGGATTACTTGCTTTAGAGGACGCCAGTGAAGATTTATCAGATGACTTCTTGAAAAAGGGTATTCTTTTAATAATTGATGGTACAGATCCAGAACTCGTTAAAAATATTTTGGAGACTGAATTAATATTCATAGAGGATAGACATTTAGAAGGACAAAACATATTTGAAACTATGGCAACTTTTTCACCAGCATTTGGTATGATAGGTACACTTATTGGGCTAATAAACATGTTACAAGAACTTGATGATCCATCAACTGTAGGACCAAATATGGCAGTTGCACTTATTACAACTTTTTATGGTACAGTTTTAGCGAATCTTATATTTCAACCTATAGCTAATAAGTTAAAAGGTAGAAGTAAAAAAGAATTAGCTATAAAAGAAATGATAATTGAAGGACTATTGTCTATTCAAGCAGGAGAAAATCCACGTATTATTGAAGAAAAATTAAATACATTTATAGCCCCAAATATGAGAAAGAATATTAATGAATTAGGTGAAAGTGAGGTTGCATAATGAGAAGGAGAAATAAAAGTTCTTCTAATGGTTCTAATTGGCTTGCAACTTATTCTGATCTTGTAACATTATTGTTATGTTTTTTTGTATTATTGTTTAGTTTTTCAACTGTAGATGCTAAGAAGTTTAGAGAAATAATGAATTCATTTCAAGGTAGTACAGGAGTATTAAACGGAGGTCAAACATTAGAAGAAATGGATTATGATAATCCTCAAGCTGATGAACTAGAATCTGAAAATGAAGAATTAAAAGAAATAAAAGAATATCTTGAAGATTATACAACTGATAATAACCTAAAGGGTAAAGTTACTATGACTCTTAATGAAAGAGGGTTATTAATTAGGACAATGGATAATGTGCTTTTTGATTCAGGTAAAGCAGAAATCAAGCCTGAATCAAAAGAAATACTAATATTTATTGGCGATTTATTAAATAAGGAAGAGTTAAGGGAAAAACAAGTTAAGGTTGAAGGGCATACAGATGATGTAATAATAAATTCAGAAAAATTCCCTTCTAATTGGGAACTCTCAGTAATAAGAGCAACTAATGTATTAAGACTTTTCGTGGAACAAATTGGAATTTCACCTGATAGGATATCTGCTTCAGGATATGGCCCTAATAGACCTATTGTTAAGAATCACAGTACACTTAATAGATCTAGAAATAGAAGAGTGGATATAATAATTTTAAAGTCAAAAGAAAATAAATTAGAACCAAAGTAAAAGGTGGGATAAAATGTCTTTTAAAAAAATATTAATTATAGTAATTATTGTTTTTATGTTATTAATCATTGTATCTGGTACGGTTTTTGGAATATTGTTTATGAAAAGTGATGATGAATCTAAAGCATCAGAAGAGTATTATTTTAATGTAGGAGAGATTTATAGTAATATAGCAGATTCTAGGAGAATAATGAAACTAAACTTAACTATTTCAGTTACAGATGAAAAGTTAATAGAGGAATTTAATGAAAAATCTTTTTTGATAAAAGATGAGTTATATAAAATATTAACAAATAAGAAAATAAATGATATACAAGGAAAAGAAAGTCAAGCTTTATTAAAGAAAGAGATTATGGAAAATCTTGAAAAAAAATTTGCAACTGATAAAATATCAAATATTTATTTTGATGAAATAATTGTACAATAAGGGGGTAGATAGTTTGTCAGAAGTATTATCCCAAAATGAAATTGATGCACTATTGAATGCGTTAGATACTGGAGAAGTAGATGTATCTGATATGAAAGAAGATACAAGTGAAAAAAAGGTTAAAGTATATGATTTTAGGAATCCAAAAAAAATTGCAAAAGATCAGCTTAGAACATTAGAAATAATAAATGAAAACTTTGGGAGATTATTCCAAACTTTTTTATCAGGTCATTTAAGGTCACCTGTGCAAATATCTGTTTTAACAGTAGATCAATATGCCTATAGTGAATTTAGCAATGCAATAGTTAATCCTGCATTTTTATCCATCATTGATTTTAATCCACTACCAGGAGAAATAATAATTGACATTTCATCTAATATAGCATTTACTGTAGTAGATAGACTTTTAGGTGGGGTTGGAGAAAAAGTAGATGAAAAAAGAAACTTCACTGAGATAGAACAAACATTATTACAAAATTTAATGTCTAAAAGCATGAGTTTATTATCTAAAGCATGGGAAAATGTAATAGAAATAAATCCTATTTTTAAAAAAATAGAAACAAATCCTCAATTTGCACAAATTGTATCGCCAAATGAAACAATTGCTCTTATAACTCTTAGTATAAGCATTGGTAAAGTTGAAGGTATGATAAATTTTTGTATTCCTCATGTAGTCTTAGAACCTATTTTAGAAAAACTTAGTACTAAATTATGGTTTTCTAGAAATGAAAGAAAAGGTACAGATAATAATAATATTAATTTGATAGAAAAAAGTTTGAAATCTGCTAAAGTAGAATTAAAAGCTGAAATTGGAAAATCAATTTTGAGTGTTGCAGAAATTCAAGGGTTATCTCAAGGTGATGTAATTGAATTAGATAATTTCGATGGTAACAATTCTAGAATAAAAATTGGAACAAATTTAAAGTTTTATTGTGAACCTGGAAGTATTGGTAATAATATAGCAGTTAAAATAACATCAGTAAAAAGAGAGGGTGACGAAGAAGATGAATAACAATATGCTTTCTCAAGAAGAAATAGATGCATTATTAAATGGTAATTCAGATAATGATGTGTCAGATTCACAAATAGATGAAAGTAACAATAACAATATTATGTTAACTGAAGAAGAAGTAGATGCTTTGGGGGAAATTGGAAATATAAGCATGGGGACTGCTGCTACAACACTTTTTACCTTATTAGGTCAAAGAGTCACCATAACTACACCAAAGGTATCTACTACTAATATGAAAGAGTTAGCTAAGAATTATCCTAGTCCATATATAGCTGTAGATGTGAAATATAAAGTAGGATTAGAAGGTTCTAATTTACTTATATTAAAGACTAATGATGTTAAAGTTATAACAGACTTAATGATGGGTGGAGACGGAAAAAATGTTAATAGAGAATTAAATGATATGGACTTTAGTGCAATAAGTGAAGCAATGAATCAAATGGTAGGCTCATCTAGTACTTCTTTATCAGAGATGTTTAATCAAAAAATAGATATTGATCCTCCAAGAGCATTCAAAATTGAATTTGATAAAGATGTAGATGGTATTGAAACATTAAGTAAAGAAACACAACTAGTGAAAATATCTTTCAGAATGATAATAGGAGATATTATTGACAGTGAAATAATGCAATTATTACCATTGAATTTTGCAAAAGATCTGTTTACGTCTTTATTTGATAAGGATATAGAAGAAAGTGAATCATTAGAATATAATAATCAAGAAAATGCAGGGTATGATGTAAATATTAAAACAGAATATGATACTTATAAGAATGATAATGTAATGGAAGTAAAAAGTAATGATAAAGTGGAAGTTGAAAAATTTAACTTTAAAAACTTTGAATCAAACAATGATAAAAGATATAATGAAAGTATTGATTTAATACAAGATATACCAATAGAAATAACTGTAGAGTTAGGGAGGACTATAAAAAAGATTAGTGAAGTTTTAGAATATGGTCCTGGAACTATAATTGAGTTGGACAAGTTAGTTGGAGAACCATTAGATATAAAAGCTAATGGTCGTATAATAGCAAAAGGTGAAGTTGTTGTTATTGATGATAATTTTGGTATTAGAGTTACTGATATATTAAGTTCATCTAAAACAATAAAAAAATTATAGGGAGGAAATAAAATGTCAAAAAGAATTTTAATAGTTGATGATGCTGCATTTATGAGAATGATGATAAAAGATATATTAAGTAAAAATGGTTATGAAATAGTTGGTGAGGCTGATAATGGTCAAAAAGCAATTGAGAAATTTAAAGAATTAAATCCTGATTTAGTTATAATGGATATAACTATGCCAGAAGTTGATGGAATTCAGGCAGTTAAAGAAATAAAAAAAATAGATAATAATTCAAAGATTGTAATGTGTTCTGCTATGGGACAACAAGCTATGGTAATAGAAGCAATACAAGCAGGTGCTAAAGATTTTATTGTAAAACCATTTCAAGCTGATAGAGTTATTGAAGCTGTAAATAAAGCAATAGGATAGTGTAAAAAATGAATGATTTTATAAATATATTATTTGCAATATTTTCTTTTGGAGTAATTTTAGTACTTGCTTATTTTACAACTAAAATGGTAGCAATGAAAAGCACAAATATGAATAATGGAAAGAATATGGAAATAATTGATGTTTTAAATTTAGGTAATCATAAGAAAATATTATTGGTGAAAATATTAGGTAAGATATATATTATTGGCACTTCAAATAATGGTGGTTTTAATAAAATAGATGAAATTCAAGATGAAAAAATAATTAATAATGTATCTGAATCTGATTATTATAAATCAGATTTTGATAATTTACTAAAAAGTAAATTATCTTTTATTAATTCAAAAAAAGATTCAAGTGAAGAGCTGTCATATAATAATCTTAATAAGCTAGATAAATTAAGAGATAAACTAAAAGAACTAAAATCAAGCAATAGTTTTGATACAACAAAGGATGAGTAGCAAATGAAGATAAAAACTGTATTTCTCTTAGTAATTTTAATTATATTTCTAACTGGAAATGTTTATGCTGAACCTGAAATATCTTTATTTGGAAAAGATATAAGTATAAATGATAGTGAAAATCCAGAGGATTATGTTGTAGGTTTGCAAATATTACTTGTATTAGCAGTACTTACATTAGCCCCTGCTATACTTATAATGATGAGTAGCTTTACTAGGATCATAATAGTTTTATCATTTATAAGAAATGCATTGGGAACACAACAAACGCCACCTAATCAAGTCTTATTAGGACTAGCCTTGTTTTTAACTTTTTTTGTTATGGCTCCCATAGCAAGTGATATAAATGAAAATTCACTTCAACCATATTTAAATGAGGAAATAGAGCAGTCTGAAGCAATTCAAAAAGCTATAAATCCTTTGAGAAGTTTCATGTATAATCAAACTAGAGACAAAGATTTAGCTCTTTTTATGGAACTTTCAAATTTAGATAGTGAAGACATATCTGGAAAATCAGACATACCTACTACAACATTGATTCCTGCATTTATAATAAGTGAATTGAAAACTGCTTTTCAAATTAGTTTCATATTATTCATACCATTTTTAATAATTGATATGGTTGTAGCAAGTACTCTTATGTCTATGGGGATGATGATGCTTCCACCAGTTATGATATCTTTACCATTTAAAATTCTGTTATTTATAATGGTAGATGGTTGGAATCTTGTTATTAGATCATTAATAAGTGGGTTTAATTAGGAGTGATTAAATGAGTCAAGGAGATGTGATTAAGTTAGCTCAAGATGCTATGTTTTCAATATTAATATTATCTGCACCAATGCTAGGATTTGGGTTATTAGTAGGTTTATTAGTTAGTATATTTCAAGCTACTACTCAAATTCAAGAAGCAACACTTGCATTTATACCTAAAATTATAGCAGTATTAGTTGCTTTTATAGTATTTGGACCTTGGATACTTACATATATAGTAGAGTTTACTGAAGATCTTTTTAATAATATAAATGTTTATATAAAATAGGATGATATATATGGATTCAACACAATTAATTTTTTCTGAATACAATTTATTTTTATTAATATTTGTAAGGATGACAGGGATATTTATAATAACTCCTATATTTAGTAGAAATAATATACCAAAAATATTAAAAGTTTCATTTGCATTTATTGTATCATTAATAGCATTTAATACTTTAGTTCAACAAGGTATAGAAGTAGATAACAGCATAAGTTTTATTATTCAAATTGCTAAAGAATTGAGTATAGGATTAATAATAGGGTTTATTTCCTATCTGTTTTTTATCTCACTATTTATAGCTGGTCAAATAATTGATACTCAAGTAGGTTTTGGAATGGTGAATGTATTTGATCCAGCACATAATACTCAAGTTCCTATTACTGGAAACTTTTATTATATATTAGCATTATTGGTTTTCTTTACTATAAATGGACATCATTGGTTTTTAGAAGCTATAGTTAAGTCTTATTCAATATTGCCACTAGGAAGTATTAATATGACAAAAGATATATTATATCAAATAATAGATATTTTTACTGAAATATTTAATATTGGATTTAAAATAAGTAGTCCTATACTTGCAACTGTATTTTTAATAAATGTATTATTAGGAGTCCTAGCAAAAACTGTTCCGCAGATGAATGTTTTTGTTGTTGGTATGCCTCTTAAAATATTGATAGGTATTATTACAATATTTCTTACTTTACCTATTTACTTAATTGCATTAGAACATATTTTTGATAATATGTCAGGAGAAATTTTTAATTTTTTTAAATTACTTAAGAGAGGTTAATTTTCTATGAAAGAATATAAATTAGATTTACAGCTGTTTTCTTCAGAAGAAAAAACTGAAAAACCTACTCCTAAAAAGAGAAAAGAAGCTCGTGAAAAAGGACAAGTATTACAGAGTAAAGAGTTAAGTACTGCAATATTATTATTAGTCGCATTTTTAGGTTTGAAAATTTTTGGAGAATATATACTTGAACAATTAACAATATTTTCAACAAAAATTTTTTCTGATCTTAGTATACATGAAAATCTTTATAAACAAGATAATTTATCAATATTTTTTATGGAGATTATATCAATAACTGCTAAAATTGTAATACCATTATTGGCAACAATATTTTTGACAGCTTTAATAGTTAGTTATATGCAAGTTGGATTTTTATTTACTACAAAGACCTTAAGCTTTAAATTAAACAGGTTGAATCCTATAGAGGGATTCAAAAAAATATTTTCCACAAAATCCCTTGTAGAATTAGTGAAATCTAGTGTGAAGATTTTTATAATAGGGTATGTGGTTGCAAAGTATATTTATGACAATTTTAATATAATTTATGAATTGTTTAATTTAAATGTGATGGAGATAACAAAAAGTATATCTTCATTATCATTTGGAATAGTAATTAGAGCTGGAGGCATTTTACTTTTGTTAGCTGCTTTTGATTATTGGTACCAATGGTTTCAACATGAAAAGAACTTAAAGATGTCAAAACAAGAAGTTAAACAAGAAAGCAAACAGTCAGATGGAGATCCACTTATTAAATCTAAAATTAAAGAAAAACAGAGACAAATGGCTATGAGTAGAATGATGCAAGATATTCCTGAAGCAGATGTTATCATAACTAACCCTACTCATTATGCAATTGCTTTAAAATATGATAAAAATAAGTATGAAGCTCCATATGTTTTAGCAAAAGGTAAGGATTTAATAGCAAAAAAGATAAAAGAAATAGCATATGAAGTAGAAGTTCCTACAATAGAAAACAAACCTCTTGCTAGAAGCTTGTTTTCATCTTGTGAAATTGGAGATTGTGTTCCTGAAGAATTGTATCAAGCTGTAGCTGAAGTACTTGCATATGTGTATAATTTAAATAACGTTGGAAGGAGTTAATGATGAAATTCGGAGATATAATTGTAGCATTAGGTGTAATTGCAATCATAATTATTATAATAATTCCAGTAAATGAAAGTATATTAGATATATTATTAAGTTTAAATATCTCATTAGCTTTATTAATACTACTTATTGCAATGTATATTGATAATACATTAAGTTTCTCAATATTTCCTTCTCTACTATTGATTACAACTATGTTTAGACTGTCCCTTAATATATCAAGTACTAGAATGATACTTTCAAAGGGAGATGCAGGAAGTGTTATTGAGTCTTTCGGTGGTATAGTAATACAGGGAAATCCTGTTGTAGGTTTTATAATATTTTTAATTATTGTTATAATACAATTTATTGTAATAACAAAAGGTTCTGAGAGAGTTGCTGAAGTAGCTGCTAGATTTACACTTGATGCAATGCCAGGTAAACAAATGGCAATCGATGCAGACTTAAATTCAGGGTTAATTAATGATATAGAAGCTAGAGATAGAAGAAAAAATATTCAAAAAGAAGCAGATTTTTATGGTGCTATGGATGGAGCAAGTAAATTTGTCAAAGGAGATGCAATAGCAGGTATTATAATTACTGTATTAAACATAGCAGCTGGCTTTGCTATAGGAATGATAACATTAGATTTAACACTAACAGAATCCCTTGCAAAATTTACTACTTTAACTGTTGGCGATGGGCTTGTAAGTCAAATACCTGCATTATTGATTTCAACAGCTACAGGTATTGTAGTTACTCGAGCAGCATCTGATTCTAATTTAGGAAATGATATAATAAGCCAATTATTTTCATCACATCCTAGAGTAATGTTTTTAGTATCTGGTGTCCTATATTTTTTCGGGTTAGTAGGTCTTCCAACTATTCCATTTTTCTTATTAGGAACAGTCTTTTTAGTATTAGGACTTGTTATGAGAAAAAATATTAAAAATGCTTTGGAATTAGAGGACGAACAAGAAGAAGAGATAGATCAAGAAGAAATAAGAAAGCCTGAAAATGTAAAATCATTATTAAAGGTTGAAGACATAGAACTAGAATTTGGATATGGAATAATACCATTAGCTGATTCAAATCAAGGAGGAGATCTTCTTGATAGAGTAGTAATGATTAGAAGACAAATTGCTCTTGAACTTGGTATTGTGGTACCAATGATAAGATTAAGAGATAATATACAATTAAATCCAAATCAATATGCAATAAAAATAAAAGGAGTAGAAGTGTCTAATGGGGAGTTAATGTTTGATCACTATCTTGCTATGAATCCAGGAACAGCAAGTGGAGAAATAGATGGTATAGACACAGTTGAACCTGCATTTGGTCTTCCTGCTAAGTGGATAAATCAAGAACAAAAAGAGAGAGCTGAAATTTTAGGTTATACTGTAGTTGATCCGCCTTCAGTAATATCTACCCACCTAACTGAGATTATCAAGCAAAATATTGATGAATTATTAGGTCGCCAAGATGTAAAAAATTTAGTTGATAATATAAAAGAAGAACATCCCGCATTAGTTGAGGAAGTTATACCTAATATTATGACTATAGGAGAAATACAAAAGGTATTATCTAATTTACTTAAAGAGCAACTTTCAATTAGAGACATGGTAACAATATTAGAAACATTAGCTGACTATGGAACAATAACTAAAGATACTGATATGCTTACAGAATATGTTAGACAAAGATTTTCTAGATATATTACAAAAAAATATGTTGATGGCAAGAATCTAAATGTAATTACTTTAGATTCTCAACTTGAGCAACTGATAATGGATTCTATAAATCAAACTAACACTGGTTCTTATTTATCATTAGAGCCACAAATGATTCAAAAAATACTTAATAATTTATCAAATAATATAAAGAAGTTAACATCAATTGGAGAGCAACCAATAATACTTACTGCACCTATTGTAAGATTATACTTTAAACAATTAACAGAACAAATTACTAATGATTTCATTGTTTTATCTTACAATGAGATTGATCCTTCTATTGAGATAAAGTCATTAGGGATGGTGAAATTATAATGAATATAAAGAGATATATTGGTAAAACCAACTATGAAGCTATGACTAAATTAAAAAGCGAACTAGGTAATGATGCTGTAATTCTTCATACAAGAAGAATTAAATCTAAAGGAATATTAGGTTTTTTCAAAAAGCCTCTTATAGAAATTGTAGCTGCTAAAGAAGAAAATGTAGATTTTAAAAAGGAGATTAAGAAAAAACAAAGTTATAATAATGAAATATCAAAACTAAATATTGAAATCTCTAAACTAAGGGAAACCGTAGAAAATAATTTAGTTCTATCAAATGAAAATAAAAATACTAATAATGGTGAATTAGAATATGTAAAAAAAATATTAACTAATAATGGTGTTTTGGAGCAATATGCAATAAAAATATTAGAAGATATATCTAACAATTTTAATTTGAAAAATAAATCTAAAAAAGAAATAATAGATATATTAAAGAAAAACATTAAAGTTATTTTAGGTGAACCTAAACCAATAGAAATTGAGAATAAGTCAAAAGTTTTCTTTGTTGGAACTACTGGAGTTGGAAAAACAACAACTCTTGCGAAAATAGCTGCTGACTTATCCTTAAATAAAAATAAAAGTATAGGGTTAGTGACATCTGATACTTATAGAATAGCAGCAGTGGAACAATTAAAAGTATATAGTGAAATACTTAACTTACCATTAGAAATAATATATAATCCTGAAGATATTTATGATTCAATGTCAAGATTTAAAGACAAAGATATAATTCTGGTTGATACAGCTGGCAGAAGTCATAAAGATAATGAGAAAATATCAGAGTTAGAAGGAATGATTGATACTGTAAATAATAAAGAAACATTTTTAGTTTTAAGTGTAAATACAGAATTTAATTCTCTAAAGGCTATTATTGATAAATATAGTAAGATAGATAATATTAAAATTATTTTCACAAAATTAGATGAAACTGAAAAAATAGGAAATATATTAAACATAAGATTGTATACTAAATATCCAATATCATATTTAACAACAGGTCAAAATGTACCGGAAGATATACAAACATTCAATAATGAGGATATTACTAATATGATAGTTGGTGAAAATTAAATGAATGATCAAGCAGAGATGTTAAGGAAATTAATTATTAATAAAAATAAAAAAGAAGATTTAAATACTAAGATATTAACCGTTACCAGTGGTAAAGGAGGAGTTGGAAAAACTAATTTCACTATTAACTTAGCGTTATCATTATCTAAATTAGGAAAAAAAGTAGTTATATTGGATGCTGATATAGGCTTTGCAAACGTAGATATATTATTAGGACTTGTCCCAAAATATACATTATTAGATCTTTTATATAAAGATAAGGAAATAATAGACTTATTAGTTGAAGGTCCTTATGGTTTGAAAGTTATAGCTGGTGGTACAGGTTTAAATGATATAATGTATCTAAGTGATCAAGAAACAAATAAATTAATTGATAAATTTTTAAAGCTAGAAGAAATAGCTGACTTTATTATAATAGATACAGGTGCAGGCATATCTGAAATGTCTTTAAATTTTATTCGTTCTTCAGATGAAATTATATTAATTACAACCCCTGAGCCTACATCTATTACTGATGGATATTCAATGCTTAAAGTAATTAATAACTATGTTGATATAGATAAGATTCACATACTAATCAACAGAGTAATAAAACAAGAAGAATATATACAATCTTTTAATAAATTAAGTAATGTTTCTAGAAAATTTTTAAATTTAGAATTAAATAATTTAGGTGTTTTATATGAGTCAAAGTTATTAGTAGATTCTGTTAGAAATCAAAATCCTTTTGTTATAGCTTATCCTAAATCTGATATAAGTAAAAAAGTTAATATTATTGCATCAAATTTAATTAATTATGATAGTTATAATCAATCTGATGGAATAAAAAAATTTATTAATAAAGTTAAAATTTTTTTTAATAGAGGTGGTTATTAAATTGAAAAAAAATAAATCCACTCTTAAAGTAGGAGATAAAATAGAGATACATATAGCAAACCAAAAGTATGTAAGTCAAGTTATTAACGTTATAAATGAAAATACCTATATTATATTAGGACCAATTAAATTTGGTAGTATTATTAAAATTCCTAATGGTAAAGAAATTAAAATAATGTATTCTTTAAAAAATAAAGGTAGAATGTGGTTTGAAAGCATAGTCGAAAAAAATTCTAATAATAATATTTATAAGCTACTTATAAGGAAAACTAGTGATGTTAATAAAGTTCAACAGAGACAATATTTTAGATTAAAAAAGATAATTGATGTTTACATCACTAATGAAGTTAATAAGCCAATAAAGGGCTTTGCAGAAGATATTAGTGGAAAAGGAATGAAAATAGTTACAAAAGAAAAACTAAAATTAGATGATAAACTTAATATTGAACTTAATATAAATGGTAAAAGTTTATCTATTACATCTAATATTGTTAGAAAAGTTTTTGACAGTAGAACAGGAAATTATTATTATGGTATTTATTTTGAAGAAATACATAAAGGATGTAAAGAAGATATTATTAAATTTATATTTGAAGAACAACGTATATTGAGGAAAAAAGGATTGGAATAAAAATGAAAAACATACTTGTTGTAGATGATTCTGCATTTATGAGAAAAATAATAACTGATATAATAGAAAAAGATAAGGAATTAAATGTAATTGATACTGCGAGAAATGGTATAGAAGCAATTGATAAGCTAGAAAATTTAAATGTAGATTTAGTTACTCTTGATATTGAAATGCCTATATTAAATGGTATAGAAACATTAAAGAAAATCAAGGACAAGCATAAAAAATTACCCGTTTTAATGGTAAGTAATTTAACTAAGCAAGGAGCAGAACTAACATTAAAAGCATTAGAAATTGGAGCAGTAGATTTTATAACTAAGCCTAACAATATCTTTAAAGTAAACTCAGAAGAAAAAAGCAAAGAAATTGTTAATAAAATTAAAGCTATAATATATTCAAAACCAAATATTAATATTAAATTAAACAAAAAAAATGTTTGTTGTCAGCAAAATAATGTTTATAAATATAATAAAGTGAAAAACATTGTTGGAATTGGATGTTCTACAGGAGGGCCGAGGGCTCTTCAGGAAATAATTTCTCAAATAAATTCTAATATAAATGCTGCTATATTAATTGTTCAACATATGCCCAAAGGTTTTACTAAATCTTTAGCAGACAGATTAAACAATATATCAAATATATGTGTGAAAGAAGCTGAAAATGGTGAATATCTCCAAAATGGATATTGCTATATAGCTCCAGGAGATAAACATTTAGTAGTAATTAACTCTAATGATAAGATTGAAATACGATTAAAAGATGGTGGTCCAGTAAGTGGACATAAGCCTTCTGTTGATAAGTTAATTAGCTCTATTGCTGATTTAAAAGATATTAAAAAAATAGGTGTTATGCTAACAGGTATGGGTTCTGATGGAGCAAAAGGATTTAAAAAATTATCTGAATCAGGATCTTACAATATAGGACAAAATGAAGAAACTTGTATAGTATATGGAATGCCTAAATCAGCATATAAAATTGGAGCTATTGATATAGAATTGCCTTTACATAATATTGTAAATGAAATAGAAAAAAAATTGGAGGGTTAAAATGGAGATTAACCAATATACAGACATATTTATAGAAGAATCTAATGAACATTTACAAAGTATGAATGATTGTTTATTAAAGCTTGAAAGTGAGCCAGAAAATATTGAATTATTAAATGAGATATTTAGAGTATCACATACATTAAAGGGTATGGCAGCTACTATGGGCTTTGAACAAATGTCAAAACTTACACATCAAATGGAAAATTTATTACAAGAGTTAAGAAGTGAAAAAATCAGTATCGATACTAAAATTGTAGATATCTTGTTTGAATGTTTAGATAACCTTGAAAATTACATAAAAAATATTTCTGAATTAGGAAATGAAGGTGATTTAGAAACTGAATTTTTAGTTGATAAAATTAATAATATACTATTTAAAGATGAAAAAGATAATACACCAAAAACTAAAAATGAAGATGATAATTATTATATAAATAATATATTAATGCAAGCAAAAAAAGATGGACTAAATGCATTTAATATAACAATAACAATAGATGATAACTGTATGTTAAAAGCAGCTAGAGCATTTATTGTTTTTAATGCTTTAGAAGATTATGGTGAAATAATAAAATCAATACCTTCCTCAGAAGATATTGAAGATGAGAAATTTGATAATGAATTTGAAGTTTTATTAGTAACTAATAATGATAATAAAACAATATATGAAGAACTCACTTCTATATCTGAAGTTTCAAGTGTTATAATTAAATCAGTAATTGATGATAAGTTAGAAAAAGAAAAAAGCAAAAAAGAAAATGTATCTAACAATAAATCAAGTGATATAATCAAAGGCAAGAATACTAAAAATAATATATCAAATAAAAAAATAGGAAAAACTGTAAGAGTAGATATTGAAAGATTAGATAATTTAATGAATTTAGTTAGTGAACTTATTATTATAAAGACCCGTATGGAAGATATAGATAATACAAATAGTAAGGAAAGTATGAGTGAAGCTACAGAATATCTTGAAAGAATAACTACAAATTTACATGATGCTGTAATGAAAGTTAGAATGGTACCTATAGAAAGAGTATTCAATAGATTCCCTAGAATGGTTAGAGATTTATCCAAAGATTTAGGAAAAGAAATAGAACTTAAAATGATAGGTGAAGAAACAGAGGTTGATAGAACTGTTATTGATGAGATTGGTGATCCTTTAATACATCTAATAAGAAACTCTATAGATCATGGTATAGAGACTCCAAGTGAAAGAAAGAAAAATAAAAAAGCTCCTAAAGGTACTTTACTTTTAAAGGCATTTCCTGATGGAAACAATGTTGTGATAGAAGTTCAAGATGATGGAAATGGTATAGACATTGAGCGAGTAAAAGAAAAAGCAATAAATAATAGTATTATTTCTACTGAGGCTGCTAATCAAATGGATGATAATGAAGTTCCAGAATTATTATTTATGCCAGGTTTTAGTACTACTGATGAAATAACAGACATATCCGGTAGAGGAGTAGGTCTAGATGTAGTAAAATCTAAAATTAATTCTATAGGCGGAATAGTAGAAATAGAAACAGAAGAAAAAAAATACACAAAATTTACAATAAGAATACCTTTAACTCTAGCAATAATACAAGCTTTATTAATAAAATTAAAGGAAGAAATTTATGCTATACCTCTTAGTTCTATAAAAGAAATTACAACTATAGAATCAAATAATATTAGGAAAATTCAAAATAAAGAAGTTATTTTATATAGAAATAAAACGTTACCTATTGTTAGGTTAAATAAAGTACTTGATATAGAATCAGAAGAAGATAAAAAGGAATTAATAATAGTTATAGTAAAAAAAGGTGAAAAAGAAGCGGGAGTTGTAGTAGATCAATTAATAGGGCAACAAGAAATAGTAATAAAATCCTTAGGAAAATATTTAGCAAAAATAAAACATCTTGCAGGAGCTACAATATTAGGAAATGGAAGTATTTCTTTAATAATAGATACTAATTCATTATTTTAAAGGAGGAAATTATGAAAGAATATAATCAATACGTTATTTTTAAACTTCAAAAAGAAAATTATGCTATAGATATAGCTTTAGTAAAAACAATTGAACGTGTAACACATTTTACACGAGTACCAAATTCAGAAGAATATATTACTGGAGTAATAAATTTAAGAGGTGAAGTAATACCTATTATAAATTTAAGAAAAAAATTTGGACTACAAGATAATTTAAATATTGAAGAATCTAGAATAATAATAACTTACAGTAATGATATAAGTGTAGGGTTACTTGTAGACTCATCTTCTGAAGTAATTGATTTAGATTTAAATGAAATTGATAATCCTCCAAATTTAAATAATGATGATAATTATGATTATATAAAAGGTATAGGCAAAAAAAATGAAGAATTGTATTTAATTTTAGATTTAGATAAAATATTAGATTTAGAGAGAGAAGAATAATGAATTTAGATATTAATAATTTGAATAATATATTATTAGATGTATTGAAAGAATTAGGTAATATTGGAGCAGGAAATGCGGCTACAGCTTTAGCACAAATGCTTAATAATAAAGTAGATATGGATGTACCACAAGTAAGATTATTAAATTTCTCAGAAGTTGATAGTTTAATTGGTGGTGCAGAAAACCCTGTTGTAGGAATTTATTTTTGCATCAATGGAGATATAGTAGGAAATATAATGTTTATATTAGATTTAGAATCTTCTAAAAATTTAATTGAAATATTATTAAATAAGAAAAAACCAGATTATGATTTAAATGAATTTGAGATATCTGCATTATCAGAAGTAGGTAATATTTTAGCATCATCATATATAAATTGTTTAGCTAAAATGACTAATCTTAACTTGAAAACTTCAATACCTTCTATTTCAATAGATATGGCAGGAGCTATTTTAAGTGTACCTGCTATACAATTTAGCTATGTATCCGATAAGATACTTTTTATAGAAACAGAATTTAGTGAAAATAATAAATCAATAACTGGTAATTTATTGTTAATTCCAGATATTGATTCTTTTGAAATACTATTAGAAAATTTAGGTGTGTCATAATATGAATTCAATTAAAGTAGGTATGGCTGATTTAAATATAGTAAAAGAAGGTACATTGGTAACATTAGGCTTGGGATCATGTGTAGGAATTGCAATATATGATAAGAGGAAAAAAATTGCTGGTTTAGCTCATATAATGCTTCCATCAAGTAAAGAAATAAAAAATAATTCTAATAAAGCTAAATTTGCGGATTCAGGGATTGAATTATTAATCGATAAAATGGAGTCTGTTGGAGGAAATAAGATTAATATGGTGGCAAAATTAGCTGGTGGAGCTCAAATGTTTAAATTTAATAATAATAATGATATTCTTAAAATTGGAGAACGAAATATTATAGCATCTAAATCGAAGTTAAAAGAACTGGGTATAAGACTTATATCTGAAGATACAGGTGGAAACTTTGGAAGAACTATTGAATTTAGTAGTTATGATGGAAGTTTGAAAATTAAAACAATTGGTTTTGGTATGAAAATTATATAATTAACACTCCGATAGGAGGGATATTATGATAAGAGATGAAATATGGAAAGTATATAAATCTAATCAGGATTTAAAGAGTAAAAATGCATTAATTGAAAAATATGCATATATGATAAAAATTGTTGCCAGTAGAATGTATAACTTTTATGGAGGTAATGTTGAGTTTGATGACTTAGTTGGCTATGGATCCTTAGGTTTAATAGATGCTATAGAAAAGTTTGATATTAAAAGAGAAGTTAAATTTGAGACTTATGCTCAACTAAGAATTAGAGGTGCTATTATTGATAATTTAAGAAAAAATGATTGGGTACCTAGGACACTTAGGAACAAAGCTAAGTTGATTCAAAATACTATAAATGAATTAGAAAATCAAACGGGATCAATAGTATCAAATAAAGATATTTCAAAAAAATTAGATATTTCGATAGATGAAGTGGAAAAAATAATAAATGAAATTCATCTATTTAACATTACATCTCTTGATGAAACTATTTATAAAACTGGTAAAGAGCCTTTGGACACGTCAGAAAGTCCAGAGATGAAAATGGAAGAAAAGGAATTTCTAAATAAATTAACTCATTCAATTGAAAAGCTTTCTAAAAAAGAAAAAAAAGTAATAACACTTTACTATTATGAAGAATTAAATTATAAAGAAATAGGAAGTATTTTAAATCTATCTGAGTCTAGAATTTCTCAGATTCATAGTAAAGCTATTAAGGATTTAAAAAATAAGCTTATATAATAACAATAAAAAGGATGATTTAATGGAAGGAATTAATTTAATTATTGATAAAAGGAATATGAATGCATCTATAGAACTTATAAAAATTGATGATAAAGCTAAATTTTTAAATTATGAAGAGATTCTAGATAAAATTGAAGAGAAAATAAAGTTTGGACTAGATAAATTTAAATTAAAAGATATAATTGAAAATCATGTATATGGTAAAACAATATGTATAGCTAAAGGAAAAGAACCTATAAATGGTGAAGATGGATATTTAAAATATAAATTTAATATAAAAAATAAGTTGAAGCCTTCTATGTTAAACAATGGCAAAGTAGATTTTAGAGATTTAGGTTTTTTTGATAATGTTAAAAAAGGTCAGATATTAGCTGAAATAATAAGGCCTAGTAAAGGACAAGATGGGGTTAATATTTTAGGAGAAAAAGTTTCTTCACTTAGTGGAAAGGAAGCAAAAATAAAATTAGGTAAGAATGCTGTAAAATTTGAAGAAAAGATAGTTTCAAAAATAGATGGACAAGTAAAACTTACTAATGGAAAAATAGAAGTCTTAAATACGTATACAATTAATAGTGATATAAATAATGAAACTGGTAATATTGAATATAATGGAACATTGAAAATAATGGGTTCTATAAATCCAGATTTTAAAGTTAAAACTTTAGGAGATATATATATTGGTGGGGTAGTTGAAGATTCGAAGATTGAAAGTGAGGGAGATATTTATATTTCTAAGGGTATAACTGGAAAAAACAAAACATTCTTACAAACTGAAGGGAAACTAGTGACTAAATATATAGAAAATTCTACTGTTATAGCTAAAAATGATATTTTGTCAGATGATATTTTACATAGTAAAGTACATTCTCATGGAAGTATAATTGTTGATGGTAGAAAAGGTTTGATTGTAGGAGGAGAATGTAAAGCAGAATTAAGTATTCAAGCAAAAGTTGTAGGCTCTTATATGGGGACTTATACTTTATTAGAAATAGGCAATAATCCAAAAATAAAAGAAGAATTAGAGTTAATAAAAGATAAAATAAATAGTGTGGATAATAATATTGAGCAAATATTAAAATCGATTAATTTACTTAAAAAGAAGTATAAAAATAACAACTTATCACCTAAAAAAATGAATTTATTTAAACAACTATTAAACACATACCCAACTTTAAAAGACCAAAAAGAAAAATTAGTTAATAAATATAACTTAAAAAAAGATAAATCAAATTCTTTGTCTGAAGGTAGTATTAAAATAATTGATAGAATTTATCCTAGAACTAAGATAATTATTGGGAATTATGAAATGAATATTAAAAATATAATAAAAAATAGTGAATTTTTAGTAAAAGATGGAGAAATAAAAGTTTCAAAACTTTAAAAAATAAAGGAGAAAATATATGATATTAAGTCTACTTATATTGGGTATATTATTAATAATAATATCGATACTATTATTAATAAAGTTTAAAAATGAAGAAGATATCAAATATAATAGAATAAATAAGATTTATAATGAAATAAATGAATATAATGATACATTAGATGATATTATTTTAAGTTTAGATTTCTTAATTAATAATAATGATATTAAATCTACTTCTAAAGAAAAAGAATCAAAACAAGCAGTGAATTTAGATAACCATAAATCAAGTAAGGTCAGTACAGATACTAAGAGAAAAATTTATTCTTTATATGATAAAGGGAATACTATTGATGAGATTGCTAAATTATTGAATAAAGGAAAACGTGAAGTTGAAATTATATTAAAATTAAATAATTTAAATAAATTTTAAAAAAACAGTTGAAATTAGTCATGGTTTCGTGGTATACTATCAGAGGTGAAAATACACACACTCATTAATTCTTTTAGGTGTGCCTTAGATGGTTCTAAAAGAAAATGATGTGAGTGGAGGAAAAAACAAAGGAGGTGTAGTAATGTCAGTTATAAGTATGAAACAACTTCTTGAAGCAGGTGTTCATTTCGGACATCAAACAAGAAGATGGAATCCAAAAATGGCTGAATATATATTTACTGAAAGGAATGGGATCTATATAATAGATCTTCAAAAAACAGTAAAGAAGGTAGAACAAGCTTATAATATTATAAGAGATGTCGCTGCAGAAGGTGGAGAAATACTTTTTGTAGGAACAAAGAAGCAAGCACAGGAATCAATAGAAAGTGAAGCAAAAAGAAGTGGTATGCATTATGTAAGTCAAAGATGGCTTGGAGGAATGCTTACTAATTTCAAGACTATTAATAAAAGAATTAATAGACTTCATGAACTTAAAAAAATGGAAGAAGAAGGAACATACGATTTACTTCCTAAAAAAGAAGTTATACAATTAAAACATGAAGAAGAAAGACTTGAAAAGTTTCTTGGTGGAATTAAAGACATGAAGAAATTACCAGATGTATTATTCGTAGTCGACCCTAGAAAAGAAAAAATTGCTGTTAGAGAAGCAAAAATTTTAGGAATTCCTGTAATTGCAATAGTTGATACTAATTGTGATCCAGATGAAGTAGATTATGTAATACCAGGAAACGATGATGCTATTAGAGCAGTTAAGCTACTTACTGAAACTATGGCAAATGCTGTGTTAGAAGGTAAGCAAGGCGAACAAATAGAAGATAATGAGTAATCTAAATGGTAAGGGCATATAAGGGATTTTTCCCTTACTACTCTTGCCATTTATTAATATTAACTAGAAAATGAGGAGGAGTCCAAATGGCAATAACAGCGGCAATGGTAAAAGATTTAAGAGAAAAAACTGGTGCAGGTATGATGGATTGTAAAAAAGTTTTAGTAGAAACTGATGGAAACATTGATGAGGCTATAGAGTTATTAAGAGAAAAAGGACTTTCAAAAGCTGCAAAAAAGGCTGATAGAGTAGCAGCTGAAGGAATAATTGAATCATATATTCACGGTGGAAGAATAGGTGTAATGGTAGAAGTTAATAGTGAGACAGATTTTGTTGCTAAAAATGAAGGATTTAAAGATTTTGCTAGAGATGTTGCTATGCAAATTGCAGCTCAAAATCCAGAGTTTGTTTCAAAAGAAGAAGTACCAGCAGATAAAGTTGAAGCTGAAAAGAAAATTTTGAGACAACAAGCATTAAATGAAGGCAAACCTGAAAAAATAGTTGATAAAATGGTTGAAGGTAGAATTGAAAAATATTATAAAGAAGTATGTTTATTAGAACAACCTTTTATAAAAGATCCTGATAAAACTATAAAGGATTTATTAAATGAAAAAATAGCTAAATTAGGAGAAAACTTAAAAATTAGAAGATTTACTCGTTATGAAGTTGGCGAAGGTATAGAGAAAAAAGAAGAAAACTTTGCTGATGAAGTAGCTAAGCAAATGGGAAAATAATTACTTATTTAAATGGAGAACATTAAATGTTCTCCTTTTAAATAAGTAAAATAAAAAAGGTATTTTTATATTTATGTAGAATAATATAATTTAGGAGTGTTTATATGGATAAACCTATATATAAAAGAGTAGTATTAAAATTAAGTGGAGAAGCTTTAAGTGGAGATAAAAAATTTGGCTTAGATGAAAATACAATAATAAAAATTGCAAAACAAGTAAAAAATCTTCAACAATCAGGAGTGGAAGTAGCTATTATTGTTGGAGGAGGTAATTTTTGGAGAGGTAGAAGTAGCAAAGAAATGGATAGAAGTACTGCGGATTACATGGGAATGCTTGCTACTGTTATAAACTCTCTTGCTATGCAAGATGCTCTTGAAAATATAGGAGTATTAACTAGAGTACAGACTGCTATTGAAATGAGGCAGATTGCAGAACCTTATATTAAAAGAAAAGCAGTAAGACATTTAGAAAAAGGAAGAGTGGTTATATTTGCTGCAGGAACTGGTAATCCATATTTTACAACTGATACTACTGCTGCTTTGAGAGCTGCTGAAATTGAATCTGAAGTTATTTTATTAGCAAAAAAAGGGGTAGATGGAGTATATGATTCAGACCCTCAAGAAAATCCAGATGCTAAAAAATTTGATAAATTAAAGTATAAAGAAATATTAAATTTAGAGCTTAAAGTAATGGACTCCACTGCTGCATCATTATGTAAAGATAACAATATACCAATAATAGTTTTTAGTATTGAAGAACCAGAAAATATAACAAAAGTTGTATTTGGTGCTGAAATTGGTACAAAATTAAAGGAGGATTAATTATGTATTTAGATGTTCACAAAAATGTAGAGAATAAAATGAAGAAAACTGTAAAAGCTTTTAATGAAGAACTTAAAACAATAAGAGCAGGAAGGGCAAATCCATCATTATTAGACAAGATAATGGTAAATTATTATGGAGCAGCAACACCATTAAATCAAATTGCAAATATTTCAGTTCCTGAAGCAAGACAATTATTGATATCTCCATGGGATGCAAATTCTCTTACAGAAATTGAAAAGGCTATACAAAAAAGTGATTTAGGATTAAATCCTTCAAGTGATGGCAAAACTATTAGACTCATAATTCCACAATTAACTGAAGAAACTAGACGTGATATGATTAAGACACTAGGTAAAATTGCAGAAGCATCTAAGGTAGCTATTAGAAATGAAAGAAGAAATGGAAATGATGAATTGAAAAAACTAAATAAAAATAGTGAATTATCTGATGATGAGTTAGTAAAATCAGAGGATAAAGTTCAGGAATTAACTGATACTTATATAAAAGAAATAGATAGATTAGCAAAGGAGAAAGAATCTGAATTAATGGAGGTTTAAACTTTGGATAATCTTGATATTATTGGCTTGCCATTAGAAGAAGCATTCAATTTAATAGATAATGATATTTCTATTAATATAGTAGAAACAAAAGGAACTAATAAAAAATTCGTAGATAATCTAGAACATTTACGCGTGATTAAATTTGACATAAAAGAAAATTCAATTAAAATTATAGTATGTGCATTTTAATCCCCTTCTTTTAGAAGGGGTTTTAATCATTATAGTGGAGGTATTAAATTGGATATATTTAAAAATAATAATAATATAATTTTTAAAGAGGAAATCAAAAAAAAAGAATTACCTAATCATATAGCTATAATAATGGATGGTAATGGAAGATGGGCTAAAAAAAGATTTCTTCCTAGAACGGCAGGTCATAGAGAGGGAGTAAAAAGAGTTATGGATACAGTAGAAGAATGTGGTAATTTGGGTATAAAATATTTAACTCTATATGCTTTTTCAACAGAAAATTGGAGTAGGCCAAAAGATGAAATAGATTATTTAATGAAGTTATTAGTTGAATTTTTAAGGAAAAAGTTACAAAAAATTCATAACAACAATGTGAGAATAAATATATTAGGAGATATTTCTAGATTAGATAAGAATATTGTAGAAGAAATAGAATATGCTATAGATCTAACCAAAAACAATACTAAATTAGAATTAAATATAGCATTAAATTACGGTGGTAGAGATGAAATATTAAGAGCTAGTAAATTATTATATGAAGATATTAAAAACAATAGAGTATCAATAAATGATATAAATGAAGAAGAATTTAAAAAATATTTATATACTGGAAATCAACCAGATCCAGATATATTAATAAGAACAAGTGGTGAGAAAAGATTAAGTAACTTTTTAAACTATCAAATTGCTTATACTGAATTTTTCTTTATTGATGAGAATTGGCCTGAATTTTATCCTGATAAATTACATAGGGTAATATATGACTTTCAAAACAGAAATAGAAGATTTGGAGGAATTTAATTATGAGGTGGTTTAAAAATGAAAACAAGAATAATTAGTGGTTTATTAGGTAGTATAATTTTACTTTTAACAGTTATAACTGGAGGAATTGTTTTAAAATTTGGTGTGTTAGTAATTAGTTTAATAGGTATAAAAGAGTTTATACAAGCATTTAAACATATAGAAATAAAAATTACAAAATATTTATACTTATATGCTATTTCTTTATTTATAATATCAATATTTGGTTCTTTTCAAATAATTAATTTTACTATTATAATTAATTTTTTAATACTTATGTTTATATATGTGTTTAATAAGGATTATAATATTTATGAAATAGCTTTAAGTTTACTTTGTAGTATTTATATACCTTATTCATTGGTTCATATATCATTTTTAAGTGAAAATATATTGGTTTGGTTAATATTTATAATTGCTTTTGCAACGGATACTTTTGCATATTTTACAGGTAGATTAATTGGAAAGCGAAAATTAGCACCAATACTTAGTCCTAAAAAAACCATTGAAGGAGCAGTTGGTGGGTTATTAGGATCTATAATTACAACTTTAATTTTTGTGAAATTTATAGGAATGACTAATATATATATATATATATTACTTGCTTTAATTTGTTCTATAGCTTCTATTATAGGAGATTTATCAGCATCTAAAATTAAAAGATATATAAAAATTAAAGACTATGGAAATATTATGCCTGGTCATGGAGGAATATTAGATAGATTTGATAGTATACTATTTATTGCTCCTTTAGTGTTTTATTTTATTAATTATTTTATATAAGTTATAATAGTTATACAGATTAAGTTAGGAGTGGTTTTTTGAAAAATATTGGAATTCTTGGTTCTACTGGTTCTATTGGAACTCAAGCTTTAGATATTATAAGAGAAAATAAATCTTTATTTAATATAACAGCATTAAGTGGAAATAATAATATTGATTTATTAGAGAAACAAGCACTTGAATTCAAACCTGAAATCATTGCAGTTTTCAATAAATATAATGCTGATGTATTAAAAACAAAATTAAAACCTTATAATATAAAAGTTTATAGTGGATTAGAAGGATTAATAAAGTTAAGTGAATATGAAAATATAGATATTTTAATTACTTCAGTTGTAGGTATGATAGGATTAAAGCCAACACTTGCTGCAATAGAAAGTGGAAAAACTATTGCATTAGCTAACAAAGAAACTTTAGTAACTGCAGGAAATATAGTAATGGAAAAAATCAAAAAAAATAAAGGTTCTTTATTACCTGTAGATAGCGAACACTCTGCTATTTTTCAATCTTTAACATCAAAGAAAAAAAATGAAATAAATAAAATTATTTTAACAGCTTCAGGAGGACCTTTTAGGGGTAAAAATAAAGAAGATTTGATAAATATAAACTATAAAGATGCTCTTAAACATCCAAATTGGGATATGGGAAGAAAAATTTCAATTGATTCATCTACTTTAATGAATAAAGGATTAGAAGTTATAGAGGCTAAATGGTTATTTGATGTAGATGTAGAAGATATAGAAGTTGTAGTACATTCTCAAAGCATAATTCATTCAATGGTTGAATATATTGATGGTAGTGTTATAGCACAACTTGGAGTTTCAGATATGCGTATACCAATACAATATGCTTTAACATATCCTGATAGAATTAATAATAATTTAGAAAAATTAAATTTAACTGATGTATATAAATTAACTTTTGAAAGTCCTGATTTAGAAACATTCCCTTCTTTATCTCTTGCATATAGAGCTTTAAGAGAAAATGGAACTATGCCTTCTGTTTTAAATGCATCTAATGAAGTATTAGTAGATTTATTCTTAAAAGAAAAAATTAAGTTTTATGATATACCAAATACAATAGAGAACATACTAGATATTCATAAGAATATAAAAAACCCAACTATTGATGATGTATTATATAGTGATGATTGGGCAAGAAGAAAAGTAAAAGAATTACTAAAACTTTAATATAGGAGTGAAGTATATGACTACAGCAATTACAGCGATTATAATATTCTTTATCGTAGTATTGGTACATGAGTTTGGACATTTTGCTACTGCAAAATTAGTAGGTATAAAGGTTCAAGAATTTTCTATAGGTATGGGACCTAGAATTACAAAATTTAATAAGGGAGAGACAGAATATTCACTACGTATACTTCCTATAGGTGGCTATGTTAAAATGGAAGGTGAGGATGAAAAATCAGATGATGAAAGAAGTTTTAGTAATAAATCTCCTATTTCTAGAATTTTAGTTTTAGCTTCTGGTGCTATAATGAATTTCTTATTAGCTTTAATTATATTTTTTGTAATATCAATAGTAATAGGTTCACCAACTACTATTATTGATAAAGTAACTGAAAATGGTCCAGCAGATACTGTTGGCATTAAAAGTGGAGATGAAATTGTATCAATTAATAATGAAAAAATTGAAAACTGGCAAGAAAGTAAAGATATAATAACTAATGCAGAAGATGAAATTAATATTACTGTTTTAAGAGATGAGAAAAGTTTAAGTTTCTCTTTAACTCCTGAGAAAGATGAAAATGATAATAAATTAATTGGAATAAGCTCAAAGACTAGACCATCTTTTATAGGTTCTATTAAATATGCTTTTAATAATCTTATATTTATAATATCTCTAATGTTTGATTTTATTAAAATGGCACTTACTGGTAATGTTAGTACTTCAGATGTTGCTGGTCCTATTGGAGTAGTTCAATTGATTGGTGAGACTACAAAATATGGTTTTTTAAGTGTATTAAATCTAGCAGCATTTATAAATATCAATTTAGGATTTTTTAATTTGCTTCCAATTCCAGCATTAGATGGAAGTAGAATATTATTTATACTTATAGAGTTATTAAGAGGAAAACCACTAGATCCTGAAAAAGAAGGGATGATTCATTTTATTGGTTTTGCACTATTAATGGCTTTAATGATATTTATATCTTATAATGATTTAAGTAGATTAAATATTTTTTAGGGGTGTTAATAATGAGAAATAAGACAAAAAATTTTTACTATGGTAATGTTGGCATAGGCAGTGATTTTCCAGTTACTGTACAATCTATGACAAATACAGATACAAGGGATATAAAAGAAACCGTATCACAGATTAAACTTTTAGAAGAGGTTGGTTGTGATATTATAAGGCTTGCTGTTCCTGATATGGAGGCTGCTTTAGCTTTAGAAAAAATTAAAAAACAGGTTAATATCCCTATTATTGCAGATATTCACTTTGATTATAAATTAGCATTACAAGCAATAGAAGGTGGAGTTAATGGACTGAGGATTAATCCAGGTAATATTGGTGATAAACAAAGAGTTAAGGAAATAGTGAATAGATGTAAAGAAAAAGATATTCCTATAAGAATAGGTGTTAATTCTGGATCTATAAAGAAAGAATTTTTAGAGAAATATGGTGGTGTGAATGTAAACTCCATGGTAGAAAGTGCAATGGAACATGTAAGAATATTAGAAGAAATGAATTTTAAGAAAATTGTATTATCTGTAAAGTCTACTGATATTCATATGACAATAGAATCATATGAAAAACTATCTCAAATTGTAGATTATCCACTTCATATTGGAATAACTGAATCAGGATCACTTTGGAAGGGTACTATTAAATCTTCTATAGGTATTGGTTCATTACTTGCTAAAGGTATTGGTGATACTATAAGGGTATCTCTTACTGGCAGCCCTATAGAAGAAGTAAAGGTAGGAAAACAAATTTTAAGATCCCTAGGCTTACTAAATGATAGGATTGAAGTAATCTCATGTCCTACATGTGGAAGAACACGTATTGCCTTAGAAAAAATAGTTAGTGAAGTTGAACAAAAAATAGAACATATGAATAAATCTATTAAAGTAGCTATTATGGGATGTGAAGTAAATGGTCCTGGTGAAGCTAAGGAAGCTGATATTGGAATTGCAGGTGGTAATGGATTAGGGTTAATATTTAAAAAAGGGAAAGTAATAAAAAAAGTTGAAGAAAATAAACTTATTGATGAATTAGTAAAAGAAATTGAAAAATTATGATTCTAGTATAGCGAGGTAGATTAAAATAGATTATATGGAAATAGCTCTTAAATTAGTCATATCTATAATTTTATCTGGAATAATAGGAATAGAAAGAGAAAGTATAAAAAGACCAGCTGGATTTAGGACACATATTTTAGTATGTGTAGGTTCAACTTTAGTAATGATTGTAGGACTATATATATCAGATGATCTTAGATATTCAAATGTAGATCCTACAAGAATTGGAGCACAAGTAATAAGTGGTATTGGCTTTCTTGGAGCTGGTACAATAATAAAAGAAGGTGTTTCTGTAAAAGGTTTAACTACTGCTGCAAGTTTATGGGCTGTTGCATGTGTTGGACTGGCTATTGGTGCCGGATTTTATTTTGGAGCAATTTTAGTTACTTTTTTGATATTTATAACTTTGTTGTTATTTTCTAGTGTTGAGAATAAATTTTTAAGAAATGACAAATATCTAAAAATAAGGTTAGTAACAATAAATAAGCCAGGTCAACTGGGTAAAATTGGTCAAGTTACTGGAAATCTAGATTTAACAATAGTATCAATTGATTTTAACAATATAGAAGATAATAAAATTATAGTTAATTTATTACTTAAAAGTAATAAAAAAACTGATAATGTTGAAGTTATAAGTGAATTATCTCAGATTAAAGATGTAATTAAAATAACCCACAAGTAATGTTTAGGGGGAATAAAAAATGCATTATAAAAAAATAGATTCATTAATTAGTAAATACAATATTAAATGTAGCGATAATATAAAAGATTGTTCTATTGAAAGAGTATACTTAGATAAAAGTAAAAAAATAGTCACAATAAAGCTTATAAGCGATAAAATTATAAAATATAATGAAGTTGAAACGTTTAAAAGTTCATTTAAAGAAATTATAAATGGTTTAAAAAGAGTAAATATATATATGAAATATAATTTTGAATTTAATAATATAGGTTTCATAATAGATGATTATTGGCCTAATATTGAATATATTATAAAAAAATACTTACCTTCAAGCTCTGGTTTAGTTAATAAAATAATAAAAAAAATAGAGAATAATAGTCTTGTTTTAATTGTAGATGATGAATTATTTATGCATAGAATTATAGAAAAGAAAATTCATAAAATCATAAAAGATAAGTTAAAACAAGAATTTAATATAGATATAGATATACAAATATATGCTAATAAAGAACAGAGTAACAATTATAATGATCATTATGAACAAAAAAAGATTGTGGAAAAGAAAATGATTGAAAAAATAAATGTAAACTCTCAATCACATTATTCTCAAAAAAATAAAAATAATAAATCTAATTCTAAAAATAATTTTGTATATGGAAAAAGAGTTGATGAAGATATAGTATCTATGGACAGTATAAATACGAATTCTGGAACTGTAACAATAAAAGGTGAAATATTCGATATACAAACCAAAGATATAAAAAATGATAAAAAAATATATATGATTGGTATTACTGATTTTACTGGTTCTATACAAGTTAAGATATTTGCCAATAAAAAACAGCAACCTCAAATAGATGAGGACTTAAGTATAGGAGAAGCTTATATTATAACTGGTGGTATAATGTATGATACTTTTTCAAGAGAATTAGTAATGATGGGTAAAGGAATTAAAAAGTCATATTTGACTAAACGAAAAGATAACTATAAAGAGAAAAGAGTAGAGCTTCATCTTCATACACAAATGAGTGATATGGATGGGATGACAAATATAGAAGAATATATGAAAAGAGCACAAGAGTGGGGGCATAAAGCAATAGGAATTACAGATCATGGTGTTGTACAAGGGTTTCCAGAAGCAATGAATGCATCAAAAAAATATGGTGTTAAGGCGCTTTATGGTGTAGAAGGTTATCTTGTAAATGATTCTAAGCAAATAGTGATAAATTCAAGAGAACAAAATATAGATTGTGAATATATTGTATTTGATATTGAAACTACGGGTTTTTCTCCTGTAAATGATGGTATAACAGAAATAGGAGCTGTTAGAATAAAAAATGGTGAGATTTTAGATACTTTTAGTGAACTTGTTAATCCAGAAAAGGAAATTCCACAAAAAGTAATTGAACTTACTGGAATTACTAATGATATGGTAAAAGATAAAGAAACAATTGATAAAATACTTCCAAAATTTCAAGATTTTATAGGTGAAGCTGTATTAGTTGCACATAATGCATCCTTTGATATGGGATTTATAAATAAAAAGTTTGAGAAAATAAATGTAACTTTATCTAATCCAGTATTGGATACTTTACAGTTTTCTAGAGAGTTATATTCTCATTTAAAAAGTCATAAATTAAATAAAATAGCTAAATATTTAAATATTAGCTTAGAAAATCATCATAGAGCAGTAGATGATTCAAAAGCTACAGCTGAGATACTATTAAAGATGATTGAAGATGTAAAACAAAGAGGAGTAAAAAAATTAGAAGATATAAACACAACATTTAGTAATACTGTGAATTTTAAATCACAGGATTCTTTTCATGTGACAATATATGCTCAAAACTATATAGGATTAAAAAACCTTTATAAAATTATATCATATAGTCATTTAGACTATTTTTATAGAAAACCTAGAATTCCTAAATCTTTAATGAATAAATATAGGGAAGGACTTATAATAGGTACTGCTTGTGAAGCAGGAGAACTATATAGAGCAATACTTAGAAATAAATCACAAAATGAAATTAGAGATATTATAAATTTCTATGACTATTTAGAAATACAGCCTATTGGGAATAATAAATTCTTAATAGAAAAGGGTATGGTTAAAGATGAAGAAGAAATTCAAAATATTAATAAGAAAATTTATTATTTAGGTAAAAAATATAATAAATTAGTTGTGGCTACTGGTGATAGTCATTTTCTTGATCCTCATGAAGAGGTCTATAGAAGAATACTAATGAGTGGAAAGGGATTCTCTGATGCTGACAATCAAGCTCCTTTATACTTTAAAACTACTGATGAAATGATTGAAGAGTTTTCATATTTAGGTAAAAAAATTGCAGAAGAAGTAGTAATCAAAAATCCAAATTTAATAGCTGATAGCATAGAAGAAATTTTACCTATACCAGATGGAACTTTTCCTCCAGTTATAGAAGGATCAGATAAAGATTTGAAAGATATGACCTATAAAAAAGCAAAAAGTATTTATGGAGATCCTATGCCGGAAATTGTCCAAGAACGATTAGATAGAGAGTTAAATTCTATTATTAGTAATGGGTATGCTGTTTTATATATTATATCTCATAAAATAGTAAAAAAATCTTTAGAAGATGGATATTTAGTAGGTTCAAGAGGCTCTGTTGGTTCATCATTTGTTGCTACTATGAGTGATATAACAGAAGTTAATCCATTACCACCACATTATGTATGTCCAAATTGTAAAAATAATGAGTTCATAATGGATGGGTCAGTAGGCTCTGGTGTTGATATGCCAGATAAAATATGCCCTAAATGTAAAACAGAATATAATAAAGATGGATTTGATATACCTTTTGAAGTGTTTTTAGGTTTTGAAGGAGATAAAGAACCAGACATTGATCTTAACTTTGCAAGTGAAGAGCAAACTGTTGCAATGCAATATACTGAAGAGTTATTTGGAAAAGGTCATGTATATAGAGCTGGAACTATAGGAACTATTGCTGATAAAACTGCATATGGGTTTATTAGAAAATATCATGAAGAAAGAGAATTATTATTAAATAGAACAGAAACTAATAGACTTATAAAAGGTTGTACAGGTATAAAAAGGACGTCCGGACAGCACCCTGGAGGTGTAATGGTAGTCCCTCAAGATAAAGATATATATGATTTCACTCCTATACAATACCCTGCTAATAATTCTGATTCTGGTGTCATAACTACTCACTTTGATTATCACTCTATAAGTGGTAGAATATTGAAGCTAGATTTATTAGGACATGATACACCAACTATTATAAGAATGCTTGAGGATTTAACAGGGGTAGATGCTCAAAAAATTAGTTTAGATGATAATGATACTATGGCAATATTTACATCTTTAGATACATTAAATATTAAAGTAGATGATTTTAACTATAAAACAGGTTCTCTGGGTATTCCTGAATTTGGAACAAAATTTGTAATACAAATGTTATTAGATACAAGTCCAACAACTTTTGCAGAATTAGTAAGGATTAGTGGACTTTCACATGGTACAGACGTTTGGTTAAATAATGCACAAGAATTAGTTGCGAATGGTATTACTACATTGAAAGAAGTTATATCTACAAGAGATGATATAATGATGTATCTTATATATAATAGTTTAGATAAGAAACGTTCTTTCAAAATAATGGAAAAGGTTAGGAAAGGTAAAGGATTAACAGAAGAAGAAGAAAAATATATGAGAGATAATGATATACCAGAATGGTATATAGAGTCATGTAAAAAAATAAAATATATGTTTCCTAAAGCACATGCTGTTGCATATGTTATGATGTCATTTAGAATAGCATATTTTAAGGTTCATTACCCCGAAGCTTTTTATTCAACCTATTTCACTATGAAGGCAACTGATTTTGATGCTGAATTAATTGTAAAAGGTATAGAGTCTGTAAAAGAAAAAATAAAAGAATTAGAAGAAATAGGAAATGATAAAACAGCTAAAGAAAAGAATCTTTTGACAGTATTAGAAGTAGCCTTTGAAATGTATGCAAGAGGATTTAATTTTAAAAAAGTAGACTTATATAAGTCTGATAGTGATATTTTTATTATTGAAAAAGATGGAATATTACCTCCTCTAAAATCCCTCCAAGGTGTAGGAGAAAATGCTGCTAAAAGTATAGTAGAAGCTAGAGATAAAGGTAAATTTTTATCTATAGAAGATATTACTAAGAGAGCTAAAGTAAGTAAGACAGTTATAGAAGCATTAAAAATTCATGGATGTTTAAAAGGAATGAGTGAAAGTAATCAATTAGACTTATTCAGTATTTGATTTTTATTAATCTATATGATATATTATAGTTAATATAAGATTGTTGGGAGAGGAGTGGGTTTAGAACCCACTCTTTACTTTTAGCTTAATTGTATTATTTAATGGATATTTACGTAAAATATAGTTAAATAATTTGGAGGTGAAAGTTATGAATAAAAAAGAGGTTGAAAAACAGGTATATAATATTATATATCCTATTTCACAAGAAATGGATTTTGAATTAGTTGATTTAGAGTATGTGAAGGAAGGACCATATAAATATTTGAGAGTATTTATAGATAAACCAGGTGGAGTAAGTATAGATGATTGCCAAAATTTCAGTAAAAATATAAGCGAAAAAGTTGATGAGCAAGATCCTATAAAAGAAAATTATTTTTTAGAAGTCTCTTCTCCAGGTATCGATAGACCATTTAAGGATGATAAAGATTTTAAAAGAGCTTTAAATAAAGAAGTGGAAGTTAATTTGTATAAAAAAATTAACAATTCTAAAACCTTTGTTGGTGAATTAATCGATTTTGATGAGAATATCATAATTATAAATAATAATAAAGAAGATATAAAAATAAATAGAACTGATATAGCAAAAATTAACATTGCTATTAAATTTTAAGGAGGTAAAATGGGGATGAAAGCTGATTTTATACAGGCCCTTGATGAAATTGGAAAGGAAAAAGGTATTTCTAAAGAAATACTAATAGAAGCTATTGAAGCTGCATTGATATCTGCATATAAGAGAAATTTTGGTTCTTCACAAAATGTGGAAGTGGTAATAGATAATACTACAGGAGATGTAAAAGTTTATGCACAAAAAGACGTTGTTGAACAAGTTGAAGATGAACTTTTAGAGATATCATTAGAAGATACAAAGGAAATAGATAATAGATATTCTATAGGGGATGTAATAAATATTGAAGTTACGCCTAAGAATTTTGGAAGAATAGCAGCACAAACAGCAAAACAAGTTGTTGTACAAAGAATTCGAGAAGCTGAAAGAGATATTATTTATGGAGACTTCATTAACAGAGAGAATGAAATAGTAACAGGGATAATTCAAAAGTTAAATAATAATGTATTAGTAGATTTAGGTAAAACTGAAGGGATATTATTACCGGCAGAACAAATACCAAATGAAACGTATAACCATAATAATAGAATAAAAGCATATATTGTTGAGGTTAAAAAGACTTCAAAAGGTCCACAGATTTTATTATCTAGAAGTCATCCTGGTTTAGTTAAAAGGCTTTTTGAGTTAGAAGTTCCAGAGATACAAGAAGGAATTGTAGATATTTTTAGTATATCTAGAGAAGCAGGTTCTAGAACTAAAATTGCTGTATATTCTAATAATGAAAATGTTGATCCAGTTGGGGCTTGTGTAGGACAAAATGGAACTAGAGTAAAAGCAGTGGTAGATGAGTTAAATGGTGAAAAAATTGATATAGTAAATTGGAGTAAAGACCCATCAGTATTTATAGCTAATAGCTTAAGTCCAGCAAAAGTTTTAGATGTTCAAATAAATGAAGATGAAAAAAGTGCATCTATAATTGTTCCTGATTATCAATTGTCATTAGCAATTGGGAAAGAAGGTCAGAATGCGAGGCTTGCTGCTAAATTAACAGGTTGGAAAATAGATATTAAAAGCGAGACACAATATAATGATGAATCAAGTGAAGAAATAGAAGAATAGGAGTGAATATAAATGAAA
The DNA here is from genome assembly GCF_009911265.1 of Senegalia massiliensis. NCBI lineage: Bacteria > Bacillati > Bacillota > Clostridia > Eubacteriales > Clostridiaceae > Senegalia > Senegalia massiliensis. The sequence goes on from NZ_QXXA01000016.1 coordinate 55,321, forward strand.
AACAAAAAAATTCCTCTTAGAAAATGTATTATATGTGGAGAAAGAAAAGAAAAAAAAGATTTGATAAGAATTGTTAAAAATAAACAAGGAGATATTTTTATTGATGATAAAGGAAAAGCAAATGGCAGAGGTGCATATATTTGCAAGAATTCTGAGTGCATAAATAAATCATTTAAAAATAAATCTTTAAATAAAGCTTTTAAATCAAATATTTCTTCTGAAATTTATGAAGAATTAAAGAAAGAAATAGATCAAGATGAATGATAGTTTATCGTTTATTGGTATAGGACAAAAAGCTAATATAATAAGAACAGGAGAATATAAATCCTTAGAAGCTATAAAATTTAACAAATGTTATTTAATAGTTTTAGCTAATGATTCTTCTGAAAATACTAAAAAGAAATTTGAGAACTTAAGTAAAAAATATAATATTGAGATAATATATTTTAGTGATAAGCTGGCATTAGGAAATGCTTTAGGAAAAGAGTATATATCTGTTTTTGCAGTGACAGATAAAAAGTTTTCAGATACATTGAAACAAAAGTTATAAATGTATCACCTAATATTCTAGGGGGTGAATGTAATATGGCAAAAAAAAGAGTTTATGAGTTGGCAAAGGAACTTGAGATTAGTAGTAAAGAATTAATTAATAAAATGAAGGAATTAAATATAGAGGTAAGTAGTCACATGAGTACTATAGATGATGAAGAGGCTAAAATTTTAAAAGAATTATTTGATAAAAAGCCTAATGAATTAAAATCAAATTCCAATAAATATGAAGGAGAAAATAATATCGATAATAATATAAATCAAGATAATGTAAATGAAGAGAAACAAGAAAAGTTAATAGAGCTAGAGGGTAAAGTAACAGTAAAGGAATTAGCAAATAAATTAGATATTTCTACTAATGAATTGATTGGAAAGTTAATTGGTATAGGTATAATGGCTAATATTAATCAAGAGTTAGATGAAGATACTACAGAATTAATAGCATCCGAATATGGTTTTGAAATAAGAGAAGCTAAAACATTGGAAGAAAGACAAGAAGAAGAATTAGATTTTGAAGATAGTGAAGAAAATCTTGTTTTAAGACCACCTGTAGTAACAGTAATGGGTCATGTTGATCATGGTAAAACATCATTATTAGATTCCATAAGAGAAAGTCATGTTACTCAAAGAGAAGCTGGAGGAATTACACAACACATAGGAGCATCTACAGTCAATATAAATGGTAATAAAATAGTATTTTTAGATACACCAGGCCATGAAGCATTTACTTCTATGAGAGCTAGGGGTGCACAAGTCACTGACGTTGCAATTTTAGTTGTTGCTGCAGATGATGGTGTAATGCCACAAACAATAGAGGCAATAAATCATGCTAAAGCAGCTAATGTACCTATAATAGTAGCAATTAATAAAATGGATAAACCAGAGGCTAACCCTGATAGAGTTAAGCAAGAATTGACTGAACATGGTTTAGTTCCAGAAGATTGGGGTGGAGATGTTATAACCGTTCCAGTTTCAGCTATTAAAAAAGAAGGATTAGATGAACTTTTAGAAATGATACTGTTAGTATCGGAAATGAGTGAATTAAAAGCTAACCCTAACAGAAAAGCAGTTGGAACAATAATAGAGGCTGAACTTGATAAAGGCAGAGGTCCTGTTGCAACAGTATTAATCCAAAAAGGAACATTACGAATAGGTGATTCCATAATAGCAGGCACTGCAAGTGGTAGAGTTAGAGCAATGATTGACAGTTATGGCAAAAGAGTTAAAAAAGCAAGTCCATCTACTGCAGTAGAAATCTTAGGTTTGTCAGAAGTTCCTCAAGCAGGAGATAAACTATTTGCTGCAAAAGATGATAAAAAAGCCAGAGAACTTGCAGATCAGAGAAAAGAACAGATAAAAAGAGATCAAATTAAATCAAAACAAAATATTTCTTTAGATGATTTATTTGATCAGATAAAAACTGGAGAAGTTAAGGATCTTAATATAATAATAAAAGCTGATGTTCAAGGTTCTATTGAAGCTGTGAAAGATGCTTTAGTTAAGTTAAGCAATGAAGAAGTTAAAGTAAACCCTATTCATGGAGGAGTAGGTGCTATTACTGAGAGTGATATAATGCTTGCTACTGCTTCTAATGCAATAGTTATTGGTTTTAATGTTAGACCTACAACATCTGCTACTAATTTAGCAGAAAGAGAATTAGTGGATGTTAGAACGTATAGAATTATATATAAAGCTATAGAAGATATTGAAAACGCAATTAAAGGTATGCTTGAACCTGAATATAAAGAGGTTGTTCAAGGTAGAGCTGAAGTAAGGGCAACATTTAAAGTGCCTAATGCAGGAGTAATTGCTGGTGTATATATTCTTAACGGAAAAGTGACAAGAAATTCAAGTGCAAGATTATTAAGAGATAATATTGTTATACATGAAGGTGAAATCTCTTCTTTAAGAAGATTTAAAGATGATGTTAAAGAAATAGCTACAGGGTATGAAGGTGGTATAGGTATAGAAAATTACAATGATATTAAAGAAGGAGATATTATTGAAGCCTTTGTGATGGAAGAAATAGAAAGGTAATAATTTAGGAAGGTGAACTAAATGAGTTCGAAAAGAACAGCAAGAATATCTGAAGAAATTAAAAAAATAGTTAGTTCAATGATGTTAAAACAACTTAAAGATCCAAGAATAGCTACTATGACAACTATAACGGATGTAGAAGTTACTAATGACCTTAGATATGTTAAGATATTTATTTCCGTATTAGGAAGTGCTAAAGAAAAAAAAGATACATTGGAAGCATTAAAAAGTGCTTCAGGTTATATAAGAAAAGAAATTGGAAAAAAAATGAAGCTACGCTATATCCCAGAGCCTATATTCAATACTGATAATTCTATCGAAAATGGTATTTACATTTCAAAACTTATTGATAGTATTAAAGAAGATGAGGATAAGAATGAAGAGTGATATATTAAAAGAACTAGATAGATCAAGCAAAATCTATCTAGTTTCTCATATCAATCCAGATGGTGATAGCATAGGTTCCTTATTGGCTTTTGGTAAATCTTTAAAACATAAATATGGGGAAAAAGTAATATTATTAAAATCAGATAAAATTCCAGATACTTTTAAGTTTCTAAATAATATGAACTATTTATCAGATTTACAAATTTTAAAGGCTATTGATGACAATTCTACATTAATAACATTAGATTGTGGTGATTTAAATAGGATAGGAGCTGTTAATGATTCTATTAAAAATTTTAAAAGTATTATTAATATAGATCATCATAAATCTAATAATCTTTTTGGGAAAATTAACATTGTAGATTCAGATGCAAGCTCAACATCTGAAATTATATTCAAATTATTAAAAGATAATAGTTTACTTATAGATAAAGATATTGCTGAAGCACTATATACAGGTATATCTTCAGATACTGGTAGTTTTAAATATGAAAGTACAGATGCTAATACACATAGAATAGCTTCTGAATTACTAGAATACAACATTGACAAATCAAAAATTATATTTTATTTATATCAAAACAGATCTATTGAAACAACAAATATATTTATAGAAGCTATCAAAAAGATAGAGTTTCATTATCATAATAAAATTGGAATAACTATTATTACTAAAAATATGATGAAAGAAGCAAATGCTTCAGTCAGTGATATAGATGGTATAGTGGAGTTTATTAGAGATACTGAGAATATTGAAATTGCATGCGTAATTAAAGAGATAGATATTAATAAATATAAAGTTAGTTTAAGGTCAAAATCGTATTTAGATGTATCACAGATTGCAACTCATTTTAATGGTGGAGGTCATAAAAAAGCTGCAGGAATGGTTGTAGAAGGTAATGTAGAAAAAATAAAATATAAATTATTACAATTAATAAATAAAAAATTAAGGTGATATATATGAATGGTATAATTAATGTATTAAAACCATCTGCTATGACATCACATGATGTTGTAAATTTTATAAGAAAAACTTTGAATATGAAAAAGGTAGGTCATACTGGTACATTAGATCCAAATGCTGCTGGAGTTTTACCAATTTGTATTGGTAAATCAACAAAATTAATAGAGTATATTCAATATGAAAATAAAAAATATAGAACAGAATTAACTTTAGGATTTTCTACAGATACACAGGACAAGTATGGTAAAATATTAGATAAATCAAAAAAAAATGTATCAAAAGATACAATAATAGAAGTTATTAATAGTTTTGTAGGCAAAACAACTCAAATTCCCCCAATGTATTCAGCGTTAAAACACAATGGTAAAAGACTTTATGAACTAGCTAGAAAAGGAAAAAGTGTAGAAAGAAAATCTAGAGAAATATATATAGAAAGCATAGATATTGTAACTATTAAAAATAATAAGATAATTTTTGATGTTACTTGTTCTAAAGGGACTTATGTTAGGACATTATGTAATGATATAGGAGAGAAACTTGGTACATTTGGCCATATGTCTTTTTTAGAAAGATTAAAGGTAGGAGATTTTGAAGTCAAATTTTCTCATACATTAGAAAGTATTTCTAGAAAAGTTGAAAGTAATGATTTTAGCTTTATATTACCTATGGATTTTGCTGTAAAATCTATGGAAAAATTTATTATTGATAAAAAATTTTATAAGCATATATCAAATGGATTAAATATTGATACTGAAAGATTAAGAATATACAAATTTAAACTTGATACTGAATATAAAATTTATTGTGATGAAACTTTTATAGGGATAGGATCAATTGTTTTTAAAAATAATTGTACTGTTTTGAAGATGAACAAAGTTTTAATTTGAAGGTGAATAAAATGAAAATAATCAAAAATATTAATGAAAAAATAAAAGAAAATACTGTTATTTGTTTAGGTAGTTTTGATGGACTACATATTGGTCATCAAACTTTAATTGAAAATGTTATAAAAGAATCTAAAGAAGAAAATTTGAAAAGTGTATTATTTACATTTAGCAATCATCCTGCTAGCATAATACCTAATAAAGAAGAGCCCAAATTAATAATTACTAATGATGAAAAGGTTGAAACTCTTAAAAAAACAGGTATAGATTATCTTGTTATGGTTGCATTTAGCAAAAAGTTCATGAGAATGGATCCAGAAGATTTTGTTAAAGATATACTTGTTGATAATTTAAATGTTAAGAAAATAGTAGTGGGTTTTAATTATAGGTTTGGTTATAAAGGTAAAGGAGATACTAATTTACTAAAAAAATTGAGTGATTTATATGATTTTAAGGTAGATATAGTGTCTCCTATAAAAAATAATGGAGAAGTTGTAAGTAGTAGTTTAATTAGAAAATTGATATTAGAAGGAAATATTAAGAAGGCTAATAAATATTTAGGGAGATTATTTTCTATAGAAGGAGAAGTTATTCATGGGAAAAAGCGAGGTAAAAACTTAGGTTTTCCTACAGCAAATATTTATCTTAATAATAATTATATTGTTCCAAAGACTGGTTTATATAAAACAAATACTATTTATAAATCAAATAGATATAATAGTTTAACAAATGTTGGGTTTAATCCAACATTTGAAAGAAATCGAAATATTTCCATTGAGACATATATTTTAAATTTTAATAAAGACATATATAATGAAGAAATAAAAGTTGAATTTTTAGAGTTTCTTAGAGATGAAAAAAAATTTAATAGCAAAGAAGAGTTAATTGAACAAATGAATTCTGATATAAGATCTATATCAGAATAATGTTTACAACATTATATTATTATGGTAAAATTAACTTATGAGCCTTATTCTATGGATATTGTTACCTCGGCTTTATCCTTGGGATCAGGATTAATATAAAATATTAGGAGGTACTTACATGATAAGTAAAGAAGAAAAGACAAATATTATTGAAGAGTATAAAACTCACGAAGGAGACACTGGTTCTCCAGAAGTACAAATTGCAATTTTAACTCATAGAATAAATGAGTTAAATGATCATTTAAAGGAACATAAAAAAGATCATCATTCAAGAAGAGGTCTTTTAAAAATGGTTGGTAAAAGAAGAGGTCTTTTAAATTATTTAATGAAAAAAGATGTAAATAGATATCGTGAATTGATTGAAAGACTTGGATTAAGGAAATAATAAGAGCGGGGTTTACCCGCTCTATTATTTTTAGAATAAAAATAGTGTTAAATGTGTAAATTAAATTTAGGAGGCATAACATGGAAAAAAATTTTGAGTATACTCTTGCTGGAAAAAAGTTAAGTGTAACTGTAGGTAAGGTTGCTGAACAAGCAAATGGTGCTTGTCTTATACAATATGGAGATACTGTAGTACTAGCTACAGCTACAGCTTCTAAAGCTCCAAAGGAAGGTATAGACTTTTTCCCTTTAAGTGTAGATTTTCAAGAAAAACTATATTCTGTAGGAAAAATACCCGGTGGTTTTATAAAGAGAGAAGGAAGGCCAAGTGAGAAAGCAATTCTTACTTCAAGATTAATTGATAGACCAATTAGGCCTTTATTTCCAAAAGGTTATAGAAATGATGTTCAAGTTATAACTACAGTTTTATCTGTAGACCAAGATCATACACCTGATATAGTAGCAATGATTGGTTCATCTATAGCTTTAAGTATTTCAGATATTCCTTTTGATGGTCCAACAGGTTCTGTTTCCGTAGGATTAGTAGATGGAGATTTAATAATAAATCCAGATAGTAAGGAAAGAGATGAATCTGACCTTAATTTAATAGTATCTGGTACTAGAGAAGCAATTATGATGGTTGAAGCAGGAGCAAATATAGTTTCTGAAGAAACTATGCTAAATGCAATACTTACAGCACATGATGAAATAAAAGGAATCTGTGAATTTATAAGTGAAATTAAAGAAGAAGTTGGAAAAGAAAAATCAGAATTTGAAGTGTTTTTACCTGATGTGGATATTTCAGAAGAAGTAAATAATTTCGCTATAGAAAAAATGATAAATGCTATAAAGACAGAAGATAAATTAGAAAGAAAAGAGAATATAGAGAAAGTTAAAGAAGAAACCGTATTATATTTTGAAGAAATTTATCCTGATAATATTAAAGATATTGAAGATACATTACAAGCTATATTAAAAAGTCAAGTAAGAAAAATGATAAGTGAAGATGGAATAAGACCAGATAATAGAAAAATTGACGAAATTAGACCTATATCATGTGAAGTAGGATTACTTCCTAGAACTCATGGTTCAGGATTATTTACAAGAGGTCAAACTCAAGCATTAACTGTAGCAACATTAGGAGCTGCTGGAGATGTTCAAGTTATAGATGGCTTAGGAGAAGAAGAATCTAAAAGATATATGCATCACTATAATTTCCCACCATATAGTACAGGTGAAGCTAAGTTTTTAAGAGGTCCTGGAAGAAGAGAAATTGGGCATGGTGCATTAGCGGAAAGAGCACTTGAAGTTGTCATACCTTCTGTAGATGAGTTCCCTTATACTATAAGATTAGTATCTGAAGTTTTAAGTTCTAACGGATCATCTTCACAAGCAAGTGTATGTGGAAGTACCCTTGCACTTTTAGATGCTGGAGTTCCTATTAAGTCAAATGTAGCTGGTATTGCTATGGGACTTATAAAAGAAAATGATAATGTAACTGTATTAAGTGATATACAAGGAATGGAAGACTTTTTAGGAGATATGGACTTTAAAGTTGCTGGAACAGAAGAAGGAATAACAGCAATACAAATGGATATTAAAATATCAGGAATCAATAGGGAAATATTGACTGAAGCATTAAGGCGTGCAAAAGAGGGAAGACTATATATTCTTGATAAAATGAATAGCGTTATATCTACACATAGAAAAGAATTATCTCCTTATGCTCCAAGAATTCTTACTATGGAAGTTAATCCTGATAAGATTAGGGATATAATAGGTCCTGGAGGAAAAATTATAAATAAAATAATAGATGAAACTGGAGTTAAAATTGATATAGAGGATAGTGGAAAAGTTCTTATAGCATCAGAAAATATGGAAGCTGGAAATAAAGCTATTGACATGATAAACAATATAGTAAAAGAAGTAGAAGTAGGAGAAATCTATTTAGGAAAAGTTGTTAAAATAATGCCTTTTGGTGCTTTTGTAGAAGTATTACCTGGTAAAGAAGGCCTAGTTCATATTTCTAATATTGCTAAGGAAAGAGTAGAAAAAGTAGAAGATGTTTTATCTAAAGATGATGAAGTATTAGTAAAAGTAACTAATATTGATAAACAAGGTAGAATTAATCTATCTAGAAAAGATGCATTACCTGAAACTGAAGAAGATAATTAAACATAAAACTTTAATAAAGTTTTATGTTTTTTTGATTATAAATTTAATAATTATGAATATTAATATATTATATAGATTATTAGGAGGTATATTATGAAAATATTTTATATAAAGTATAAAATAATATATATAATTTTAATATTTATGATTATATTATCACTATTTATTTATTTGTATTTTAGGAATCAATCAATACATACATTTAACAATAGTAATATATATTATGAAGGCAACAGTAATAAGAATGCTGTATCATTTGCATGTAATGTTGATTGGGGTGAAGAGTTAATATCTGATATGTTAAAAATCTTTGATGATAGCAATATAAAAATCACTTTTTTTGTGACAGGAAAGTGGGCAGAAAAAAACCCTGAAATGCTTAGAGAAATGTATAAAAATGGACATGAAATAGGAAGTCATGGGTATATGCATAGAAATTATGGAGATTTGAGTTATACTTTAAATCTGGAAGAGATTAAAAAGGCAGATACAATAATAGCTAAAATAATTGGAAAAAAGCCAAAATTATTTGCTCCACCTTCAGGTAGTTTTAATGATTCTACTATTCAAGCTGCTAAAGAAGAAAATCACAATGTCATAATGTGGACAGTTGATACAATAGATTGGAGAAAAGATAGTACAAAAGATATAATAATAGATAGAGTAATATCAAAGACAAATAGAAATTCTATAATTTTAATGCATCCTAAAGAAGAAACAATTAAAGCATTACCAATAATTATTGAAAAACTGAAAGATAAAGGGTTTTCCATAGAAAAAATATCAGATATATTGAATTAATACATATACTTTAATATAATGAATAAATAAGTTTAATTTTAGGAGAGAAAATCATTGTATAATAAAACAAAATTGTCAAATGGAATTAGAATAATAACTGAAAACATACCATATGTAAATTCTATATCAATTGGATTATGGGTTGAATCGGGCTCAAGGTATGAAAATAAAGATAATAATGGAGTTTCCCACTTTATTGAACATATTTTATTTAAAGGTACTAAAAATAGAACTGCCAGAGATATTGCAGAACAGATTGATTCAGTTGGAGGACAGATGAATGCCTTTACTAGTAAAGAATGTACTTGTTTTTACATAAAAATACTAGACAATCACATTGATTTAGCAATAGATATTTTACAAGACATGTTATTCAATTCAACTTTTGATGAAAATGAAATAGATAAAGAAAAAAATGTAATAATTGAAGAAATTAATATGTATGAAGATGCTCCAGAAGAAATAGTACATGACCTTTTATCAAATACTGTATTTAAAAAACACCCATTATCATTACCAATTTTAGGGAATAAGGAATCTATAAACAATTTAACTAAAGAGTCAATGGTAGATTATTTCAAAAAATATTATATTCCAGAAAATATTGTGATTTCTATTGTTGGAAATATAGATGAAGAAAATATTTTAAAAACTTTAGAAAAAAACTTTGGAGTGTGGAAATCTAATAAAAAAAAGTTAGCAAATAAATTCGTAAGTCCTACAATAAAAAGAAATATTATATATAAAGATAAAGATACTGAACAACTTCATCTTTGTTTAGGATTAGAGGGGCTAAAGCAATCCTCTAAAAATATATATTCTTTATTAGTATTGAATAATATATTTGGAGGTAGTATGAGTTCTAGGCTATTTCAAAAAGTAAGAGAAGACTTAGGTATAGCATATTCTATTTATTCATACCCATCAACTTATAAAGATACTGGAATATTTACTATTTATGCAGGTTTAAATCCTAAACATTTAATTGATTTATCAAAAATAATTATTAATGAAATAAAGGAAATAAAAGCGAACATTTTTTCAGAAGAAGAAATATTTAAATCTAAAGAACAATTAAAAGGGAACTTCATATTAGGCTTAGAAAATACTTCTAGTAGAATGAGTTCCTATGGAAAGTCGGAATTATTAAATAATAAAATAGAAACACCTAATGAAATTATAAATAGTATAAATAAAGTAAATAAAAATTCTATTAGAGAAGTAATAGATAATATTTTCAATATTGATAATATTAATATTGCATATGTGGGAAGATTAAATAATAAAAATATTGAGTCAGACTTAATTAATATATACAAGAAATAGATAGATCTATCTATTTCTTGTATATATTATCATAAATAATGTCATCATAATTGATAAAGAAATATTATAAAAAATAAAACATATAATCTAATAGGAGGGGAAAAAATGAAAATATACGATATAGGAAACAAAAAAAATGTTACACTTAGTGAATTAGGAGGGAAAGAAATTGTAAATTTAAATGATGGAGGAAGGCTTGGAATAATAGCAGATTCAGACATATTAATTGATGAAAACACAGGTAATATAGAGGCTCTATTAGTTCCAGACTCAAGAGGTCAATTTAAGTTTTTTGGTGAAAAAAGAGAAATTACTATCCCTTGGAAAAGCATTAGAAAAATTGGTGAGGACATGATTATAATAGAATTAAATTATTAAATAAATTATTAAATAAATTATTAAAGTATAAACAACTTATTTAAAGACAAAAATATCATTATAAAAATAAAAAAGGATGGTATTTTTGTGGATAAAAATAAAAACTCAAAAAATGATGAAAATAAAATTATAGAATCAATTAAAACATTAGGCGTAAGTAATATACCAACTAGTAAAGGAGATATCCATTTTACATCAATAATAGGAGAAATAGAAGGACATAATATTTCACCTCCTCAAAAAAAATCTACAAAGTATGAACACATAATCCCCCAACTCATTTCTGTTCAAAGAAGTGAAGATATAAAAGGATTACTAGTTATTTTAAATACATTAGGAGGAGATGTTGAAGCAGGACTTGCAATATCTGAAATGATTAAAAGTATAGATAAACCAACAGTATCTCTTGTTCTAGGTGGTAGTCATAGTATAGGGATACCTCTTGCTACTGCTACTGATTATTCATTTATTACACCTACTGCTACCATGACTCTACATCCAATAAGAATGACAGGACTTGTAATAGGTGTTCCGCAAACATTTAGATATCTTCAAAAGATGCAAGAAAGAATTTCTAGTTTTATATTAAGAAGTACTAATATTTCATTAGAAAATTTACAAAAACTTATGTACGATACAGATGAAATAGCTAATGATGTAGGTACTATATTAGTGGGAGAAGAGGCTGTAGATTATGGATTAATAAATCAAGTAGGAGGATTAAATTCTGCTATTAAAAAATTAGAATCGTTAATAAATCAAAACATAACATAAAAAAATAGTATAATTTTTTATATTATGTTATAATTAATGACATAACAAGGCTACTCCTTTCCAAAGGAGTAGCCTTATAATGAGAGGTGAAAAGATGAGTACAAAGTCAAAAAAAAACAAAAGAAATAGAAAATCTCATAATACTCAAATTAATAAAGAAGTTATAGGAATATTAATAATATCTTTTTCTATATTACTATTATATAGCATGAATACTAATTCAAAAGGTATAATTGCTAAATTTATTGGAAATAAAACTTGGCAACTTATAGGCTCAGGTGGTTACATATTCCCTTATTTAATTATGATTATAGGAGTATTATATTTAATAAACAAATTAGAAATTTATAAAACCCAAAAAAATATATTTATAATTATTGCATTTATAACCTTAATTACATTATTTGATATAAAATTTTTACCAACAATAGAAGGATTAAATATATCTGATAGAATTAAAGTCTCTATAGAAGGTTCCATGTTACCCTTTCATAGAAGCGGAGGAATTATTGGATCTATATTTGCCTATTTATTCCTAAAATTATTTGGAAAAATTGGATCATATTTAATATTATTTACACTATTAATAATATTTGTACTTAGTATTACTAATATAAGTATAGTTGAATTATTATATAAAGTAATAGGATTTAGTAAAAGTAATATTGAAAAATTAGTTCAAAAGTTAACGAAATATAAAAATAACAAAAAAAATAATAATAAAACTAAATCGAAACATAAACCTAAAGTTATAAATGATAATAAAATAGATACTAAAAAAGAAAAAAATATAAATAACAAAATAAAGATACTAGATTATACAAAAAATGAATACAAAAAAGAAAAAAATATTAATGACTCACCTAAAACTAAAGATGATAATAAATCTATAAAAGATGATACTAATAGTGAAAATCCTACTAATAATATAAAAATATCTGACACTCAATATAATGAGTATGATTTTCCATCATTAAATATTTTGAAAAAAAGTAATATAATACAAGATAAAAAAGAAAATAAAGCTGTTCTAAATAATGCTAAGAAATTAGAAAATATTTTAGGTAATTTTGGGATTTCTGCAGAAGTTACACAAATAAGCAAAGGTCCCACTATAACTAGATATGAACTACAACCCGCACCTGGAATAAAAGTAAGTAGAATTGTTAATTTATCTGATGATTTAGCTTTAGGATTAGCTTCTTCTGATATTAGAATAGAAGCTCCTATACCTGGAAAAGCTGCTATAGGAATTGAAGTACCTAATAACGATAAATCTAATGTTAACTTAAGAGATGTACTAGAATCAAATGAATATAAAAATATTAATACTAAATTAGCATTTGCATTAGGAAAAGATATTGCAGGTAAACCCATTGTAGCAAATATAGAAAAAATGCCACATTTACTTATAGCAGGGGCCACAGGCTCTGGTAAGTCTGTTTGTATAAATACTCTAATAACTAGCATACTTTATAAATCAAAGCCCGATGAAGTAAAATTATTGATGATAGATCCTAAAGTAGTTGAACTGAGTATATATAATGGTATACCACATCTTCTTATACCAGTTGTTACAGATCCTAAAAAAGCATCTTTTGCTTTGAACTGGGCTGTTCAAGAAATGAATAAAAGATATAGCTTATTTGCCGAAAATAGCGTTAGAGATATAAAAAGTTATAATGAAAAAACTAAAGAAAATGAAAATATTAATAAATTGCCACAAATAGTAGTTATAATTGATGAATTAGCTGATTTAATGATGGTTTCACCTGGTGAAGTAGAAGATAGTATATGTAGATTAGCTCAAATGGCTAGAGCTGCAGGAATCCACTTAATTGTAGCTACTCAAAGACCTTCCGTAGATATTATCACTGGGACAATAAAAGCAAATATTCCTTCTAGAATATCATTTGCTGTTTCATCTCAAGCTGATTCAAGAACTATACTAGACATGGGTGGAGCAGAAAAATTATTAGGAAAAGGAGATATGCTCTTTTATCCTGTAGGTGCATCTAAACCAAAAAGATTACAAGGTGCATATATTGATGAAAAAGAAGTGGAAAATATTGTAACTTTCTTAAAGAAAGAAAATAAAACAGATTATCAAGAGGAAATAATTGATAATATTGAAAAAGATGTAAATACTATATTTGATGATTCTGATGAATTATTACCTGCTGCTATTGATTTAGTAATAGATGAAGGACAGGCTTCTATTTCATACTTACAAAGAAAATTAAAAATTGGTTATTCTAGGGCTGCTAGAATTGTTGATGAAATGGAAGAAAGAGGTATTGTTGGCCCTCATGAAGGGAGTAAGCCAAGAAAAGTATTAGTTACAAAAGAGGATATAGAAAGTTAATATAAGAGTAGGGGTTAATATGATAAAAAGAATAAATTATAAGGATATTAAAAATGATAATAATATAGTATATATAGATGTAAGAAGTCCAAAAGAATATGAAGAAGATACTATTCCAAATTCTATTAATATACCAATTTTAAATAATAAGGAAAGAGAAGAAATAGGATATATTTATACTCAAGTTAATAAAGATAAAGCTAGAAGATTGGGATTAAAATATGCTTCTAAGAAACTAATAAATTACTATGATGAAATCAACAAAATAATAGATTTAAATAAAAAAGCAGTATTATTTTGTTATAGAGGTGGAATGAGAAGCAGCTCTATAGCTAAAGTTTTAGATGTTTTAAGTATGCCTATATATGTTATAGATGGAGGATATAAAGAATATAGAAATTATGTTATAAACAACTTAAATTCTTATGATAAAAAATTTAAGTTTATAGTACTTCATGGATATACTGGTGTAGGTAAAACAGAAGCTTTAAAAACCCTTGAATTAAAAGGACACGAAGTGCTAGACTTAGAAAATATTGCACAAAACAGTGGATCTGTTTTTGGAAATATTTTTTATAAAAATAAATCTAGTAACCAAAAAAAATTTGAATCCTTATTATTAAATAAGTTTTTAAATTTTAAGGATACCTTTATATTTGTTGAAAGTGAAAGTAAAAGAATTGGCAATTCTATTATGCCTGATTTTTTATATAATAATATTCAAAATGGATATCACATTTTAATACAAACAAATTTAAATAATAGAATAAAAACTATAGAAAATGATTATTTAAATAATAAAAAAAATAATAAGGATTTAGTTGTAAAAGCAATCAGAAACTTAAAAAAGCGCTTAGGTAAAAAAACAACTTTAGAATTAGAAAAACAATTCATTAATGGTAACTATAAATATGTAATAAAAGAATTAATGTTAAATTATTATGATCCACTTTACAATCATTCCATAAATAAAATAACTGAATATGATATGGTTATTAATTATGATGATATAAATGAATTAACAAAAGAATTAATAGATTTTAAATCTAAATTAAAGGAGAGATAATTTTAATGTCAAAAAATATAGCAATTATATCCCTAGGTTGTTCAAAGAATTTAGTGGACTCAGAACTAATAATAGGTTCATTGAATGAGGAAGGATACAGTATTGTTAATGAACTAGAGAATGCAAATATTATTATAGTTAATACTTGTGGATTTATCGATGCTGCTAAAGAAGAATCAATAGACACAATTTTAGAGATGGCTGAATATAAAAAACATGGTAAATGCAATATGTTAATTGTAGCGGGATGTTTAAGTGAAAGATATAAAAAAATACTCATTGATGAAATACCAGAGATTGATGCTTTAGTAGGTACTGGAAATATAAAAGATATTTCATATATTATAAAAAATTATAATGACAAAAAAATAATTAAAGTAGGGAATATTGATAACAAGTACTTAGAAGAAAATCCAAGAATACCTTTAGAGCCTGGCGTAACATCCTATATAAAAATATCAGAAGGATGTGATAATTATTGTACTTATTGTATTATTCCAAAACTAAGAGGAAAATATAAAAGTAGAAAAATGGATTCAGTAATAAAAGAAGCAAAAGAATTAGTAAAAAGGGGTACAAGAGAGATAATATTAATTGCTCAAGATACTACTAAATATGGAATTGATTTATATGGTAAATATAAATTACCTGAGTTATTAGATGAATTAAATAAAATTGAAAACTTAAAATGGATAAGAATATTATATATGTATCCTGAAACTTTTTCTAATGACCTAATAAACTCAATAAATAATAATGAGAAAGTTTTAAAATATGTTGATATTCCTATTCAACACATAAGTAATAATATTTTAAAAAGAATGAATAGAAATACAGATAAAGAGTCTATTAAACAACTGATAAATAATTTAAGAACAAAAATTCCTAAGATAGTAATTAGAACTACATTAATGGTAGGTTTTCCAGGTGAAACTAAAGATGACTTTAATGAACTATATGATTTTGTCAAAAATATAAAAATTGATCGTTTAGGAGTATTTACATACTCTGACCAAGAAGGAACTGCAGCAAATAATTTTAAAGATCAAATAGATGAATCAGTAAAACTTGAAAGAAAAAATATTTTAATGGAACTGCAGCAACAAATATCTCAAAAATTATTACATGAAAAAATAAATAAAAATTATGAAGTATTGATAGAAGAAAATTTAGAAAATGAAAATCTTCTTATAGGTAGAACATATATGGATACTCCAGAAATAGATGGATGTGTATATATAACTTCAGACCCTCAAAAAAACATTGATATAGGAGAATTTGTAAGAGTTAATATAAAAGATAGTTTTGAATATGATTTAAAAGGAGAGATTTTAGATGAATTTAGCAAATAAACTTACATTGTTTAGAATTTTTTTAGTACCAGTCTTTATGATATTTTTATTAGGTGATAACATTCCAAATGGTAGGATCATATCAGCATTCATATTTATTGTTGCTGCATTAACAGATATGTTAGATGGACATATAGCAAGAAGTAGAAATTTAATTACAAAATTTGGAAAATTCATGGACCCTCTTGCAGATAAGCTCTTAGTTTCCTCTGCTTTAATATCTTTAACCGAGTTAGGAATTATACCTGCTTGGATGGTAATAGTTATAATTGCACGAGAGTTTGCTATAACAGGACTAAGAACCCTTGGTGCATCAGAAGGGATTACTATTGCAGCTAGTAAGTGGGGTAAAGTAAAAACTATAACACAACTAATTGCTATAACAAGTATTTTAATAGAAAATTTCCCTTTTAATTATTTAAATTTTCCTTTTGATAAAATAATGTTATATTTAGCTGTAATATTCACTATAATTTCTGGTATAGATTATATTTACAAAAATATTAATTTGTTGAAAATACAAAATTAAAAGGAGATCTTATGGATTCTATTATTATAAATATAGGCGATGAAATACTAGATGGTGATATATTAAATACAAATGCTCAATATATATCTAGAAACTTAAAAGATATAAATATATCAGTAAAAAGAAATCACGTTATTAAAGATGAGATTAGTTCAATTGTTGAGATAACTAAAAAATCATTAAAAGATTCTGATATAGTAATCATAACAGGAGGCTTAGGCCCAACTGATGATGATATTACTAGAGAAGCTGTTTCAAAAGCTTTAAATTATAATTTATATTTAGATAAAATTCTATTACAAGATTTAGAATTAATATTTAGCAAAAATAACTATATCATGACAAAAAACAACATAAAACAAGCTTACAGAATTGAAAATGCTACTATAATCCCAAATGAAAAAGGTACTGCACCTGGTATGTTTATTAAAAAAAATAATAAATATATTTTTTTACTACCTGGGCCACCTAAAGAATTAAAACCTATGTTTGATAGAATAGTTGAGAAATATTTGCAAAACTTATCTAAGAAAAAAATATATAGTAAAATTATTAAAACAATAGGAATTGGAGAATCTCAATTAGAAGAAAAAATAAAACCCTATTTTAACGATAATATTAAAATAGGAACATATGCATATAATGGTATCGTTGATATAAAAGTTACATCGTATAACAACATACTGTCTAATGCCAAAGAAAATGTAGACAAATTTGTAGAGAATATAAATATTGAAAAATTTATATGGGGATATAATGATGATACTTTAGAAAAGATAGTTTTTAATTTATTAAAAAAACATAAATTAAAAATTGGGTTTGCTGAGTCATTAACAGGAGGATTAATAAGTAGTAATCTTACAAAATTATCAGGAATATCAGAAGTATTTCCTTTAAGCTTAATAACTTATAGTAATGAATCTAAAATCAACTTATTAGATGTAAAAAAATTAACTTTACAAAACCATGGTGCTGTAAGTGAAAAAGTAGCTTTAGAAATGTGTACAGGATTAATAAATAAATATGGACTAGATATTTCTCTTTCAGTTACTGGCATAGCAGGTCCTACTGGTAATACAAAAAATAAACCTATAGGACTTGTATACATAGGTATTGCTGATAAAAATAATGATATTTGCAAAAAAATTATTTTAAATGGAGATAGAATTCATATACAAAATAAGACTAGCTTATATGCATTCAATGAATTAAGAAAATTTCTAATAAAAAAATATGAATAATATTTGACTAATAATATTAATTCATATATAATTTTATTAGAACATCCGTTCGTAAATTGAAAGGTAGGTGAACCAGTTATACTGGGGATAATATGATGGAAAAAAAGAAAGCTTTAGAAATGGCAATTAATCAAATTGAAAAGCAATTTGGAAAAGGATCAATTATGATGTTAGGAGAAGAGGCTAACCTTAATATTGAATCTATTTCTACTGGTTCTTTAGAACTAGATATAGCATTAGGTATAGGAGGATTACCTAAAGGAAGAGTAATCGAAATATATGGTCCTGAATCTTCTGGTAAAACTACAGTTGCATTACATGCTGTGGCTGAGGCACAAAAAAAAGGAGGTACAGCTGCATTTATAGATGCTGAACATGCTTTAGATCCTGCTTATGCTAAAAATTTAGGAGTAGATGTGGAAAATTTAATTGTTTCACAACCAGATACAGGAGAACAAGCGCTTGAGATAGCAGAAGCATTAGTAAGAAGTGGAGCTGTTGATATAGTTGTTGTGGATTCTGTTGCTGCACTAGTTCCTAAGGCAGAGATAGAAGGAGAAATGGGTGCTAGTCATGTAGGGCTACAAGCTAGACTTATGTCTCAAGCTCTAAGAAAGTTGGCTGGAGCAATAAAAAAATCAAATACTATTGCTATATTTATAAATCAATTAAGGGAAAAGGTAGGAGTTATGTTTGGAAATCCTGAAACAACTCCTGGAGGTAGAGCACTTAAGTTCTATGCATCTGTTAGATTAGATGTTAGAAGAATCGAAACATTAAAACAAGGCGATAATATGATCGGTAACAGAACAAGAGTAAAAATAGTAAAAAACAAAGTTGCTCCACCTTTTAAAAAAGCTGAATTTGATATTATGTATGGTGAAGGAATATCTAAAGAAGGAAATATTTTAGATGTTGCTGTATCTGCTGACATTATTAATAAAGCTGGTTCTTGGTATAGTTATGGAGATCAAAGACTAGGTCAAGGTAGAGAAAATGCAAAAGATTATCTAAAAGAAAACCCTGAAACATCGGAAGAAATTGAAAAAAGAGTACGTGAATACTATGGTTTAATTGAAGATAATTCTGAAGAAGTAGATAAAGAAAAAGATAAAGATAAAAAAACTAAGAAAAAATAATAAAAAGACTTCTTCGGAAGTCTTTTTATTAATGATATGTTATAATAAAAATAATGAATTGAGGTGATTATTTGAAAATTTTATATTTTACTGATACCCATATAAGAGGTACTACACCTAAAAATAGAAAAGATAACTTTTTAGATACATTAGAAAATAAATTTAATGAATTAGTAAAGGTCATTGAAGATAACGACATAGATTATGTTTTACATGGTGGTGATTTATTTGATAGACCAGATATATCTCCTTCTATTGTAAGAAAGTTTGCAATGATATTAAATAAAATAAAGATTCCAATATATTCCATCGCAGGTAACCATGATATATATGGTCATAATCCAAACACTATAAATAGGACTATGTTAGGCTTGTTTGATGGCATAGGAATTCTAAATCTTATAAATGAAAATGATAGCATAGTTATTGAAAAAAATAACCTTAAAGTTCAAATTACTGGTAGTCCATATAAATATGGGATAGATTCAAGTGATGATAAATCTATGTATTTATTAGATAAAAGAAATGAGTCTGTAGATTTTGCAATACATTTAACTCATGGAATGCTATTAGATAAACCTTTTATTAAAGGAGTTCCTCATACATTAATTGATGATATTATACATACCAAAGCAGATATCACTTTATGTGCTCATTATCATTCCGGGTTTGGAATAAAGGAGTATGATAATAAATACTTTATCAATCCAGGAAGTCTTGTAAGGATAACTAATAGCTTAAAAGAAATAGATAGAATGCCTAGAGCAGTTATAATTGATCTAAATAATAAAACTATAAATTTAGATTTTTATTATTTAGAAACAGCTCAAAAGGGTGAAGATGTATTAGATAGAAGTATTGTTGAGAAAAATATTTTTAGAAGTGAAAAGATAGTACAATTTAAACAATCAATAGATTCTTCTCAAGATTTTGATAAATTAAATATAAACCATATATTAGATAATCTAATGAACACAGAAAATATTGATGAAAACATAAAAAAAGAAGCAATAAAAAGAATTGAATATGCTCAAATAGAACTAAGTGGAGAAGATGATTAAATGAAATATATAACTAATATAGAAATAAATAATTTTCAATCCCATAAAAATACCAATATTAATCTTGAAAATGGTTTGAATGTAATAGTAGGTCCATCAGACCAAGGTAAAACTGCAATAATAAGATCTATAAAATGGGCACTATATAATGAGCCTCTTGGAACTTTTTTTATAAGACATAAGGAAAAAGAAGCATCTGTAACATTAACATTTAATACTGGTGAAAAAATTAAACGTCTTAGATCAGATACTAAAAATATATATGTATATATAGATTCTGAAAATAATCGGGAAGTTTATGAAGGTTTTGGACATAGTGTACCTATTGACATAAAAGAAAAAATAAATATAAAGAAGATATATTTAAATGATAAAGAATCAAATGCTATAAATATAGGAGAACAATTAGAAGGACCCTTTCTAATATCTGAAAAAAACTCTACAAGAGCAAATGCTATTGGAAGATTAGTAGGAGTTCATGTAGTAGATAAAGCAGTAAAAAACACTATGAAAGATGCTAGAAATTTAACTATAAAACGTAAATCTTTAAAAGAGGATATAGAAATATTAGAACAAAAACTAAATGAATATTCTTATTTAGATGAGTTAGAAAGTAATTTAATTAAATTAGAAACTTTAAAGGATATAATTCAGTATAAGCAAAATTTATTAGACAAGTTAAAAGATATAAATGATAAATACAAAAAATACAATGAATTAATAACTAAATATAAAAGTATATTGTCCAATTTAAATAATTTAGATAAATTAGACAATTTATTAAATGAACTCAATAAATATTTTTTTAATTTTAAAATTCTTTCCAAATTAAAAGAAAAGCATAAAAATATTAATATGGATATATTTAAAAATAAATCTATTTTAGACAATTTACAGCATATAAATATATCTATGGACTTATTGAATAGTTTAGATATGAAAATAATTAAGTATAATAAATTACTAAACTTAAATAGAAAATATAACTTATTAGTAGATAATATAAACAAATCACAAGTTTTAATAATAAAATTTCAAGATATAGATTATTTATTTAGTTTATGTGAAGAAATTAAATTAATAAATAATAGTTTAACATTATTAAATAATTTAAAAACATCATATAATAAAGTAGTTAATAGTATTAATAAAGGAGAAAAGTATACTAATAAATTTAATGATATAGAATTAGTAAATAGTATATATGAAAAAATATATGAAAAACAAAAAGAATTTTCATATATGCAAACTATCTCAAAAAAAATAAATAAGTTAAGTATAGAAAAAAGAAATGCTAGTTTAGAAATCAAAAATGAAACACATAAAATAAATATATTATTGGATAAATATAAAACTTTACTCAAACACATTGAAAAATGTCCACTTTGTTTTAGTTCAATTACAAATGAAGATTTAAATAAAATAATTGAAAATTTATCTTAACAAGGAGCCGATATAAATGGAAAATAATGAAAAGAAACTATCTGAATTAAAAAATGACTTAGAAAGAGCAAAAAATTTAAAATATAAAGCTGAAGCTAGACTTGAAAATTTGAATAAACAACAAGAAGAATTAATATCAGAACTTAAAGAACTAGATGTAAATCCTGATGAACTAGACAATGAAATTCAAAACTTAGAACAAGAAATAAATAATCTTTTTAAAAAAGCTAATGAACTTTTACCAAAAGATATTTTAAATTCAAATTTAAAATAATAAGGAATGATACTATGTTATCTATGATAGAGCTTGATAATAATATAAAAAAATTAAGAGATATCTATTCTTCTGAAAAAGGAAAAAAAGATGCAATAGAACAAGAAATACTAGATAAAACAACTAAAATAAGTACACTAGATAATGATATAGATGTATTAGAAAAAACTAATATATTGCTACAAAGAACTAGTGAATATGCTCGTGAACAATCTAAATATCAAATAGAAAATTTAGTAACTAATTGTTTACAGTATATCTTTGACGAAAATATGGAATTTAAAATAGAAATTAATGAAGCTTATGGTAAACCTAATGCAGAATTTTATGTTATAACAAATGGAGTAGAAACCATAAAAACGAAACCAGAAGATTCAAGAGGTGGTGGGATAATAGATATAATTTCTCTCGCTTTAAGAATCTCTTTTTTACAAATTCATAATCCTAAAGTATTTGGGCCTTTAATATTAGATGAGCCTGCAAAACATGTTAGCGAAGAATTTATTTTTAATGTTTCAGAATTCTTAAAGCAAATATCTGAAATGTTTAATAGACAAATAATAATGGTAACTCATAATAATCATTTAGCATCTATAGCTGATTTAGCCTATAGAGTAGAGTTAAATGGGATAACAAGTGTTGTAGAAAAAGTAGAAAATTAATTGAGAATTATTTTCAATTAATTTTTATCAACTTGACATATATATGAAAAAATAATAAAATAAAGTCGGGCGATATTAAATTATACATTATTTTTTGATATTATTTAATGAAATTGTAACGAAACTTGAAAAATTAATAGGAAAAGGAGGTGCTTCCAATTTTAGAAGGGATAATCCCAGTAATTATAGCTATTATTACACTTATTATTGGTGTTTTTATTGGTATATATATACGAAAAGTAATTGCTGAAGGAAAAATTAGAACTGCTGAAGAAGAAGCAAAGAAAATAATTGAAGAAGGTTTAAAAACAGCTGAAACAGCTAAAAAAGAATATCTTATTGAAGCAAAAGAAGAAGTTCATAGAATGAGAAGTGAAATAGAAAAGGATAATAGAGAAAGAAGAAATGAAATTCAGAGACATGAAAAAAGATTAGTTAATAAAGAAGAAATTTTAGATAAAAAAAGTGATTCATTAGAAAAGAAAGAAGAATACTTTAATAGAAAATTAAAAAATGTAGAACAAAAAGAAAAAGAAATTAATCAAATTCATGAAAAACAAATATCTGAATTAGAACGATTATCAGGTTTGACATCTGAGCAAGCTAAAGAACTACTATTAAGTGATATTAGAAAAGAAATAAATCACGAAGCAGCAATAATGATAAAAGATATTGAAAATAAAGCTAAACAAGAAGCAGAAAAAAAATCCAGAGAGATTTTATCGTATGCAATTCAAAAATGTGCTGCAGATCATGTAGCTGAAACAACAGTTTCTGTAGTAACCTTACCTAATGATGATATGAAAGGTAGAATTATAGGAAGAGAAGGGCGAAATATAAGAACCTTAGAAACGCTTACTGGAATAGATCTTATAATAGATGATACGCCAGAAGCTGTAATACTATCAGGTTTTGACCCTATAAGAAGAGAAATTGCTAGAATAGCATTAGAAAAATTAATATCAGATGGTAGAATACATCCTGCTAGAATAGAAGAAATGGTTGAAAAAGCAAAAAAAGAAGTTGACAATCATATTAAAGAGGTAGGCGAACAAGCTACTTTTGATACTGGAATACATGGTCTTCATCCTGAAATACTTAGGTTACTAGGTAGACTTAAATATAGAACAAGTTATGGTCAAAACGTCTTAAAACATTCTATAGAAGTATCTCACTTAGCCGGTATAATGGCTGCGGAAATTGGAGCAGATGTAAGAGTTGCTAAAAGAGCAGGATTACTCCATGATATTGGAAAAGCTGTTGATCATGAGGTAGAAGGACCGCATGTAGCTATAGGAGTAGACATCCTTAAAAGATTTAAGGAAAACAAAGATGTTATTCATGCTGTTGAGGCACATCATGATGATGTAGAAGCATCTAGTGTAGAAGCAATATTAATTCAAGCTGCTGATGCTATATCTGCTGCTAGACCTGGAGCTAGAAGAGAAACTTTAGAATCTTATATAAAAAGGTTAGAAAAACTAGAAGAAATATCAAACTCATTTGAGGGTGTAGAAAAATCATTTGCCATTCAAGCTGGTAGAGAAGTAAGAATAATTGTAGATTCTAACTTAGTTAGTGATTTAGATATAGTTCATATAGCTCGTGATATAGTAAAGAGAGTTGAAAGTGAATTAGACTATCCAGGACAAATTAAAGTAAATGTAATAAGAGAATCAAGAGCAATAGATTATGCTAAATAAAAAGAAGGGGTTTTCCCTTCTTTTTTTATTATATTTATTATGATAAGCTGTATACTATAAGGGTATAATACTATATTATAATAGTATATAATGGAGGAGTAATATGAAAAAAGCAGACTTACATATTCATACTACTAAATCAGATGGCAAATTAACACCAAGTCAAGTAGTTGATGAGGCTATAAAAAATGATATTAATGTAATAGCTATAACTGATCATGATACAATAACAGGTATAGATGAAGCAATTGAAAGAAGTAAATTTTATACTAATATTAAAGTTATTCCAGGAATAGAATTCAGTACTATATATAAAGATAAAGAAATTCATTTATTAGGCTATTTTATTAATTATAAATATGATAAACTAGTAGATTTAACAAATAAAATAAAACAACATAGGTTTGAAAGAGCAAAGAAAATAGTAGATAAATTAAATGATTTAAATATTAATATTACTATAGATGAAGTAGTTAAAGAATCTCAAGGAAAGAACATTGGGAGACCTCACATTGCAAGGGTTATGATTAAAAAAGGTTATATAAATCATATATCAGAAGCCTTTGATAAATATATTGGTAAAAACAAAAAAGCTTTTATAGAGAGATATAAACTAAGTCTAAAAGATGCAATAGATATTATTCATGAGTGTAATGGTATAGCAGTTTTGGCACATCCTATATTATTAAAAATTCCTGTAAAAGAATTATTAGATGATTTTAATATAGATGGTATAGAAGTATATCATTCAAAACAAACAAAAAGTGATTCTAAAATGTATTTAAAAATTGCTGATAACTATAATTTATTCATTACAGGTGGCTCTGATTTCCATCACCTTGATAATGATGATAACATTATTATTGGTAGTAGTTATATAGATATAAATGATATTAAAGAAATATTAAGTAAATACAATTATTAAGGAGATTTTAAAAATGACAAAAACAAGAAATAGACAATTTCCTTCTAAGTTAAGTACTACACAATTTGTCAAGTTATATATACTTCATTTACTTAATGAAAAAAGTTATTATGGAAATGAAATAATAGATGAAATTAAAAGACGTTTAAAAAACAATTGGGAACCTTCTCCAGGAATGATTTATCCACTTTTAAGAGATTTAGAAGAGAAAAATCAAATAAGTGGATGGTGGGAAGAACCTGATAAACGTTCAATAAGACATTACAAATTGACTGATGAAGGTTATAAACACTATAATAAAATAAAATTATTATATAAGGATAGTTTGATAGATTCTTTGACAATTATAGAGTCAGCATTAAGCGATATTTATAATGAAAGTTAAGTTTTATTAATTATTAAATATAAAAAAAGGATTTTTAAAATAATAATAGAATCTTTTATATGTAGAAACATTAATTATTATAATAAAATTAACATGGAGGGTTATAATGAATTTAAAATTATCAGAAAAAATATCTAGTATTTCACCATCAGTTACATTGGAAATAACAGCAAAAGCAAAACAAATGAAATCAGAAGGTATTGATGTGATTGGCTTCGGAGCAGGAGAACCAGATTTTAAAACTCCAGAAAATATTAGAAAAGCTGGGATAGAAGCAATAAAAGAAGGGAAAACGGGTTATACTGCAGCATCAGGATTAAAGGAACTTAAAGATGCTATATGCTATAAACTTAAAAGAGATAACAATTTAAGTTATAGTGCTGAAAATATAATAATATCTGACGGAGCTAAACATTCACTTTTTAATGCTCTTTCATCTATACTAAATCCAGGTGATGAAGTTATAATTCCTATTCCTTATTGGGTAAGTTATCCTGAACTAGTAAAATTAGCAGATGGAATACCTGTAGAAGTAAATACTCCAGAAGAAAATGATTTTAAATATGATATAGATATTTTAAATAATGCATTAACAAATAAAACAAAAGCACTGATCTTAAATAGTCCAAGCAATCCTACAGGTACAATTTATTCTAAGGATGAATTAGAAAAAATTTCGAAATGGGCAATTGAAAATAATATATTTATAATTTCTGATGAAATATATGAAAAGTTAGTTTATGATAATAACACTCATATAAGTATAGCTCAATTAAATGAAGACATAAAAAAACAAACGATTGTTATAAATGGTATGTCTAAGGCTTATGCTATGACTGGTTGGAGAATTGGATACGCAGCAGCTCATAAAGATATTATCAAATTAATGAGTAATTTACAAAGTCATTCAACTTCAAATCCTCCTTCTATGAGTCAATATGCAAGTATAGAAGCTTTAAGAGGAGATGAAAAAGCTATACATGAAATGAAGAAACATTTTACTGAAAGAAGAAATTATATGGTTGAAAAAATTAATTCAATTAAATATCTAAGTTGCAAAAGTCCAAAAGGTGCTTTTTATGTAATGGCAAACATATCTAAATTAAAAGGAAAAACAATAAAAGGTAAGAATATAGATAGTTCTATACAATTAGCAAATATGTTATTAGATGAGGCTCATGTAGCAGTAGTTCCTGGCTTGGCTTTTGGAAATGATGATTATATAAGACTATCTTATGCAACTTCTCTTGATAATATAAAAGAAGGTCTAAATAGAATAGAAGAATATATAAAATAATATTAGTAAAAAAATAATATAAAAATAAAAACAAGTTTACATAATTAAATTATGTAAACTTGTTTTTATTTTGTTATAATTTAAAATATCGGAATGAGGTTATAAAGGTATCAACGGAGAAATAATAAAGTTTTATGCAAGATATAGAATAATTTATAATGGTTTAATTAATATATAAAAGCACCATCTAGTTTAAAATAAAAATATATTAATAATTAGAATTGGATGATTTATAAAAAAGTATTAAAATAAATATGTTAAAAGCATTATAAGAACATATAAGCTAATTTAAATGTCTAACTATGTAATTGTATGTAGAACTTATTTATATTCTTTAAAAGAGAATATAAAAGCTCGAATTATGGAGGTATATAATTTTATGTTGAATTATATACATTAAGAGCAGAATATCGACATGAAATTATTATAATGAAAATTCATACTAAAAAATAAAAAAATAGACCATAAATACTATATTAATCTATATTCTAATGTCACAAAATTATCATTTTGTGACATTAGGTTGAAAAAATGAACTGAAAAATGTATAATTGATTGAGGAGGTTTAAAAATGGATGACATACCAATTATATTAGAAGATTTCTTAAACTATTTAGATACAATCAAAGGAAAATCACAAAATACAATTAAAGAATATTATTATGACTTAAGGACATTTTTAAGATTTATAAAAAAAAGATATAGATTAGTTAACAAAGATGTTCCGTTTAACGATATAGAAATTGAAGATTTAGATATAGATATAATAAAAAAAATAAATTTACAAGATTTATTTGCCTTTCTTTCTTTTATAAATAAAAATAGAGATAATTCAACAAATACACGAGCTAGAAAAGTTGCTAGCATAAGATCTTTTTTTAAATATTTACATAATATAGTAGAGTTAATAGATACAAACCCTACCCTTAACTTAGAAACACCAAAATTAACAAAAAGACACCCATCATACCTTACTCTAGATGAATCCCTTACACTAATAAATAGTATTCAAGGCGAATTCAAAGTTAGAGATTATGCAATAATAATGATATTCTTAAATTGTGGTCTTAGACTATCTGAATTAGTTAGTATTGATATTGATAGAATAAAAGATGATACTCTTACGGTTATAGGAAAAGGCGATAAAGAAAGAACCATATATTTAAATGAAAGTACTTTAGAAGCAATAAAAAAGTATTTAGAAATAAGACCTACAAAAAACATTAAAGATAAAAAAGCTTTATTTTTAAGTAAAAGAAAAAACAGGTTAAGTGTTAGAGCTGTACAACACTTAGTAAAAAAACATTTAAACAACGCAGGTTTAGATCCTGATAAACTTTCAACTCATAAACTAAGACATACTGCAGCTACTCTTATGTATAAACATGGAAATGTGGATATAAGAGCTTTACAACAAATACTTGGTCACTCTAGTGTTTCAACTACACAAATATATACTCACTTAGACGATGAAAAACTAAGACAAGCTGTAAAAAGTAATCCTTTATCTAAAAATACCAAGAAAAATTAATTTCTTGGTATTTTTAGAATATCTCCAGCTTCTATCCATTCATTACTTATATTATTTATTTTTTTTATTTTATAAACCACTTCCCTTACATCATCACCTTCAGGGTTATTCGATTTAGCTATACACCATATAGTGTCCCCTTCTTTTACATGTATTTGTTTGTATTCAGAATCTGTATTACTAGCAACTACTACACTTAATAAGTTATTTAATAATAAAGCAAATAATAAAATTAATACTAATAAAAATGTTACAAATCTAAACTTATTTACTATTACCAATCTTTTATTATACATTTTTTCAACCTCCTCAAACTCGAACGTTAGTTCCTTAATTTAAGTATAGCAGAACGCACGTTCCTTGTCAACGAAAAATCGAACGAATGTTTGATAAATTTATTTTTATATGATATAATAAATTAAAATTGTCATTGTGAGGTGCGAGATATGTATGAAGAGTTAACATCAAAGCAAAGTAATATACTTAAATTTATAAAAAAAGAAATTTTACAAAAGGGTTATCCCCCTTCAGTTAGGGAAATATGTAAAGCGGTAGGATTAAAATCAACATCAACTGTACATGGACATTTATCTAGATTAGAAAAAAAGGGATATATAAGAAGAGATGCTACAAAACCTAGAGCAATTGAAATTTTAGACAGCAATAATGAAAATATTTTTAGTAGAAAAGAAATTGCAGAGGTTCCCATTATAGGAAAAGTTACTGCTGGTTTACCAATATTAGCAACAGAAAACATTGAAGATACCTTTCCTTTACCTGTTGATATTGTAAACAATGATACTGTTTTTATGCTTTCTGTAAGTGGTGAAAGTATGAAAGATGCAGGTATTTTAGACGGCGATTATGTTTTAGTTAAACAACAGAACACTGCTGAAAATGGAGAGATGATAGTTGCATTAATAGACGATGAAGCTACTGTCAAAAGATATTTTGTAGAAAAAGATCATATAAGACTTCAACCAGAAAATGCCTCTATGGAACCAATTATAGTAACTGATATTAAAATTTTAGGAAAAATAAAAGGTGTATTTAGAACAATAGATTAAAGGCCCTAAGGCCTTTTTTACTATAAAAATTTTTTATTATGAAATTTAGATAAAATTTCAATCAATGCATATTTGCTATGATAATAATTTAAACCCCCTTGGAAATAAACTATGTAAGGTTCCCTTATAGGAGCATCTGCACTTAATTCTATTGAAGAACCTTCTATAAAAGCTCCAGATGCCATAATTACTGGATCATCATAACCAGGCATATCCCATGGCTCTGGACTTACATAAGAGTCAACAGGCGAAGAAGATTGAATAGATTTGCAAAATTCAATAACTTTTTCTTTACTTTTCATTTTTATAGCTTGTATTATATCTCCCCTATTATCTTCTACTTTAGGTGTTATTTCATACCCTAAATCTTTAAAAACTTGTGCAAAAAGCAATGCGCTTTTTAAAGATTCTTTTACAATCATAGGTGCTAAAAATAACCCTTGTAAAGTACTTCTTGTAGTCCCAAAAGTAAGACCACAATCCTTACCAATTCCAGGAGCTGTAAGTCTATTGGAAATTCTTTGAACTAGATTTTTTTTACCTACTATATAACCACCAGTCAATGCCAATCCACCACCAGGATTTTTAATTAAAGATCCTGCCATTATATCTGCCCCAACATCTGTTGGTTCATATACATCCACAAATTCACCATAACAGTTATCTATCATGCAAATAATATCTTCTCTAACTAGTTTTATTTTTTTTATTACTTCCCTTATTTCTTCTATAGATAATGCCCTTCTAAAGCTATATCCAGTAGATCTTTGAATTAATATAACTTTAGTATTAGATGTTATACTATTAATTAAAGATGATGTATCTATTGTATTGTCTGGCTTTAATTTAACTTCTTTATACTTAATCCCTCCTTCTAACAATGTTCCAGGTTCACTTCCCTTCACTCCAATGACCTTTAATAAAGTGTCATAAGGGCTACCTGCCGCCGAAATTAATTCATCTCCTGATGATAATAATGCTGATAATGTTAAATATAGAGCATGAGTCCCTGAAACTATAGTAGGTCTAACTAAAGCATCTTCTGTAGAGAATACTCTCTTATAAATAGATTCTACCTTATCTCTCCCCATATCACCATAACCATAACCAGTAGTCCAATTAAAATTTGTTGAATCTAATCTTTCTTCTCTCATTGCATCTAATACCTTAATTTGATTATATTCACTATTATTCTCAATCTCTTGAAATCTATCTTTTAGTTTCTCTTCTGCTTCCGTAATTTTTTTAATCAATTTATCATCAATGCCTTTTTGTTTACATAATAATTTTATTGTCAAGTTATTCAATTATTTTTCCTTCTTTCGTTTTTTAAGGACAAAAAGTATTCTCTATTTACAAGAAAACTTTTTGTCCTTAAAATTATTTTTCTGTTAAATCTATATTTTTGGCAGGAATCATAGTAGATATTGCATGCTTGTAAATCATATTTTGATTCCCTTCATTTTCTAATGAAATAGTATAATTATCAAAACCTCTTACTAATCCTTTCAACTGAAAGCCATTCATTAAATATATAGTAACAGGAATTTCTGCTCTTCTCAACTTATTTAAAAATATATCCTGTAAATTAATATTGCTTTTCATTATTATTCACCCCCTAATTTATCATTTATTATAGAAGTCATTTTTTCGACTAAATCTTCTTCCTTTTCAAAATCCCCCTTATTAAACCATATAATTCTATCATCCCTTCTAAACCAAGTAAGTTGTCTTTTTGCAAATCTTCTGGTATCTCTTTTTAATAGCTCTATAGCTTTTTCTAAGCTATAACTTCCTTCGAGATAACCTATAATTTCTTTATACCCTAATCCCTGCATAGATACTAAAGATTTTTCATATCCTTTATCTAATAAATCTTTGACTTCATCTACAAGTCCTTCTTTTATCATCATATCAACTCTTAAATTTATTCTTTTATAAAGTTTTTCTCTATCCATATATAATCCTAAAATTATTAAATTGAAATCAGGATTAGGTTTTCTAAAGTTATTATACCCTTCACTCATAGGTTTACCTGTTTCATAATAAATTTCAAGAGCTCTAACAATTCTTTTAGCATCATTTTCGTGAATCCTATTATATGATTTTTCATCTACTTCTTTAAGTAGATTATGAATATATTTATTTCCATATTTATCAGCTAAAGCATAATATTTATCTCTTAGCTCTTGATTTGAAATGGCATTTGTAAAATCTAAATCATATACTAATGAATTTATATACAAACCAGTACCTCCAACCACAAGAGGTAGCTTATTTTTACTATAAATATCATCAATATAAGAATAAGCATTATCCTTAAAATCAGATACACTATATTCTTCATCAGGATATACCTCATCTATCATGTAATGATTAATTAAATCCATTTCACATTTATTAATTTTAGCAGTACCAATATTCATATATTTATATATTTGCATAGAATCTGCTGATATTATTTCTGCATTTATTTTTTTAGCTAATTTAATAGATACTGAAGTTTTTCCAGAAGCTGTAGGGCCAATTAAAAGTATTAAATCTCTCTTCATTAAATCCTCCTTAAATCACTGTATTCTTTTAAACATTTTTTCAATTTCATATTTAGTTATTTTAATAGTAATAGGTCTTCCATGAGGACAAGTAAAAGGGTTTTCACATTTTTTCAAATCATTCATTAAACTTTTTATCTCAATATGCCCCATAGAATCTCCTGCTTTTATAGCATTTGTACAAGACATTTTGATTATCTTTTCTGCTCTCAAATCATATTTATTGCTTATATTTTCATTTAAATTATCTAATATATCCATAAATAAATTATTATTGTCTGGAAGACCAAATAACATTGGAACTCCCCTTATAGAGATACTATTTCTCCCAAAATCTTCAATATCAAATCCTAATTCATTGAAAAGTTCTATATTATTTAATATCAATTCATAGTCATAGTGACTCAAATTAATTGTTCTTGGTACAATCAATGGTTGAATAACAACACTCTCTTTTTCATATTGTAATCTAAACTTTTCATACATTATCCTCTCATGAGCAGCATGTTGATCTATCATATACATAGTATTACTAATACTATCTTCTCCAATTATATAAGTATTAAAAACTCTACCTATAATATTTAGTTCTGGAAAAACTCTGGAAGAATCATTATCTTGTATTGACTTTTTATTTTCTCTTACTGAAGATTTATCCAACGTTTCTATTTTATCTTCTTTAACAAAATTTATTTGTTCAATATCTTCAACTTCGTACTCTTTTTTTAATAAAGGTTTATTATAATTGTTCTTGTTTATTTCAGTATTTTTAGGTTTATCATCTAAAATATCAATAATTTCTTCAGTTTTTTGTTTGTTTTTATTCTCTAAAGTAATATTTGGAACTAAATTAAATTCAAAAAGTCTGTTTTTCACTATATCAGTAACCTTAGGAATTAATTTTAAATCATCATTAAATCTTATTTCAACTTTAGACGGATGAACATTCACATCAATATTCTTAGGATCAACTTTTATATATAAATATACAACAGGATATCTATTAATAGTAATTAAAGTTTTATACGCCTCTTCTATAGCTTTAGATAATAGTTTGCTATTTACATATCTCCCGTTAACAAAAAATAATTCATAATTTCTATTACCTCTATTAAATAATGGTTTAGATATGTAACCATTTATAGAAAATAAGTCACTTGAATAGTTTATTGAAATTAAAGATTCAGTATGTTCTTTTCCATATATACTAAAAATCGTGGATTTCAAATCTCCATTGCCAGGTGTTTTAATCATATTTTTATTATCTTTTATATAATTAAAGGATATATCTGTATTAGATAATGCTAGCTTATTAATTATATTTGTTATATTAGCAGATTCAGCAGAATCAGATCTCAAGAATTTTTTTCTTACAGGAGTATTATAAAATATATTCCTAACTATAATAGTAGTTCCCTTAGGAGAACCAACCTCACTTTCCTGCTGAAGTATACCTCCATGTATTTCTACCATTATGCCAGTTTCTTCATCAATAGTTTTACTTATTAATTCAACCATAGAAATTGAAGAAATACTTGCGAGAGCTTCACCTCTAAATCCTAAAGAATGTACCTTTAATAAATCTTCTGATTTAGATATTTTGCTTGTAGAATGTCTTAAAAAAGCTAATTGTATATCATCTTTATATATGCCATCTCCATCATCTGTAATTCTAATGTAATTTTTACCACCATCTTTTATTTCAATAGTTATATTTCTAGCATTAGCATCTATGGAATTTTCTATTAATTCTTTCACTATAGAAGAAGGTCTTTCAATGACCTCTCCTGCTGCTATTTTATTTATTGTATTATCATCTAAAACATTAATCTTTTTCACAGTATAAACCACCTAAATTTCTTTAGTTTTATCGATTAGTTCATTTAATAAATTCATCGATTCCAAAGGAGTTAAATTAATTAAATCTATACTCTTTATCAATTCTATTATTTCATTTTCTTTCATCTTAAATATATCAATTTGACTTTCAGATTTATTTTCTTTTATATCTCCATTTGAAGAAATATTATTACTATAATTTATATCATTTTCTTCTAAATCTCTTAATATATTTTTTGCTCTAGAAGTTACTTCTGAAGGAACACCTGCTAAATTTGCTACTTCTATTCCGTAACTTTTATCGGCTTCTCCTCTTACTACTTTTCTTAAAAAAATAATATCTTCACCAGCTTCTTTAACTGTTATTTTATAATTTTTTATACCCTCTATTTTTCCCTCTAATTCAGTCAATTCATGATAATGGGTAGAGAAAAGAGTTTTAGCTCCAATCTTGCTTTTATCACTTATATATTCAATAACAGCCCACGCAATACTAAGTCCATCGTAAGTACTTGTTCCTCGGCCTATTTCATCTAATATTATTAAACTGTTTTTAGAACTATTATTTAAAATATTTGCAACTTCATTCATTTCAACCATAAAAGTACTTTGTCCTTGTGATAAATCATCACTAGCTCCAACTCTAGTAAATATTCTATCTACCAAACAAATATCTGCATATTCAGCAGGAACAAAGCTTCCGATTTGTGCCATCAAAGTTATAATAGCTACTTGCCTCATATAAGTAGATTTACCAGCCATATTAGGTCCAGTAATGATATTTAATCTATTGTCTTCATTATCTAAAAAAGTATCATTTGGAATAAACATTTCATTCTTTAATACCTTTTCAACTACAGGATGTCTTCCTTTTTTAATATTAATAATCTTTTCTGAATTTATTTTAGGTTTAATATAATTATTTTTATAAGAAACTAGAGACAATGAATTTAAGCAATCAATTGTAGCAATTATTTTAGCAGTAGACTGCATTCTTTCAATCTTAGCTTTCAATTTATCTCTTATTTCAACAAATATATTATACTCTAATATTACACTTTTCTCTTCAGCTCCAAGGATTTTTGATTCCATTTCTTTTAATTCAGGTGTAATATATCTTTCCGAATTAGATAAAGTTTGCTTTCTTATATAATTGTCTGGTACTAATTTTATATTAGATTTTCTTACTTCAATATAGTAACCAAAAACTTTATTAAAACCTATTTTCAAGCTTTTTATTCCTGTTCTATTCTTTTCATTAGCTTCAAGCTTATTTAACCAATTTTTACCTTCAATTGAAGCATTAAGTAACTCATCTAATTTTTCATCATAATTCTTTTTAATTATTCCACCTTCACGAGTTTGTATAGGAGGAT
Source organism: Senegalia massiliensis (assembly GCF_009911265.1). Classification (NCBI taxonomy): domain Bacteria; kingdom Bacillati; phylum Bacillota; class Clostridia; order Eubacteriales; family Clostridiaceae; genus Senegalia; species Senegalia massiliensis. The sequence continues at coordinate 90,713 of NZ_QXXA01000016.1, forward strand.
CTTCTACAATAGCTTCATGAATAAGTGCATGTACATCTTCTAATAAATCAATATCACGAGCAAGTTGTTTTAAAAACTCAGACTTTGAATTAATTAGCAACTCTTTTATATCAGGCAATATTTTAATAGAATTTTTAAGAGCTATTAAATCCCTAGCGTTACAACTTCCATAAACTATTTTCCCAATAAGTCTTTCAATATCATAGACTTTATTTAATTTTTGTTTTATCTCATCCATTAATATGATATCTTCATACAAATTTTCTATTGCATTTAAACGTTTTTGTATTAAGTCTATATTTAACAAAGGTTCTTCTAACCATTTTCTTAACATTCTTGCTCCCATAGCAGTAGATGTTTTATCTAAAATCCAAAGCAAGGATCCTTTTTTAGTCTTATCTCTTATAGTTTCAGTAATTTCTAAATTTTTTCTTGTATTTATATCTATCAACATAAAATTTTCTATATTATACTTATATATATTATTAATATGACTTAAAGAATTTTTCTGAGTTTCATTTAAATAACTTAATAAAGAACCAACGCTTTTTATTGAGTAATTATCATTTGATATCCCAAAACCTTCTAAATTTAAAATGTTAAAATGTCTTTTTATTATCTTTTTATTTTCTTCAATATTAAATAACCAATCATCAGTTTTATCAATAACAATATCTATCTTCTTTTCTATTTCATCAGATATTTTATTTTCAAATATATATTTATTTGCAATTATTTCTTTTGGTTTTATTTTTGCCAGCTCATCTATCAAAGCTTTAAAACCCTCTTTAGAATTATTGGTAACTTTTTGAGTAGTATAAAACTCTCCAGTAGTTATATCTGCATAAGAAATACCAACTCCATTTTGATCCATGAATATACTTGACAAATAGTTGTTATTTTTCTCATCTAACATTTTAGTATCTGTTACAGTACCTCTAGATATTATCCTAACAACGTCCCTTTTAACTATACCTTTTGCTTCGTTTGGGTTCTCTATCTGCTCACAAATAGCAACTTTATATCCTTTATCTACTAATTTGGATATATAACCATCAGCAGAATGAAATGGAACTCCACACATAGGAGCTTTTTCTTTTTGACCACATTCTCTTCCAGTTAATGTTATTTCAAGTTCTTTTGATGCTATCAGAGCATCATCAAAAAACATTTCATAAAAATCTCCTAGTCGGAAAAATAATATGGAGTCTTTATTTTTATTTTTAATTTTCATATATTGTTCCATCATAGGTGTTAACTTTGACACATAATTCCCTCCTAGTAAAACTAAAATAAATAGACTAAGATGTACTTAGTCTATTTATTTTATCATTTTTTACAACCATTACATCCTTTGCTATTACTTATACCCGTATAATACTCTAATATATTATCAACGTTTTTTATTGTTTTTTCAACTTTAGATTTGCATTTAATGTAATTTGTATATTTTTTTTCCTTTAAAAGTTTTTTATTTAATTCCTTAATTTCTAAGCTAATATTTTTTATATCTGTTTTTTGTCCCTCTACTAATAATTTATTATATAACTTTGTTTTTTCATCTAATTTAGATTTTAATTTCATAGTATTGCTATCATTATAGTATTCTTCTTGTGATTTAATATACTCTATATATTCTTCAGAATCTTGGATTGTTTTTCCTAATTCCCTTGCAATATCTAATGTAGAATTACTCAATAATTTCACCTTCTAGTGTCCAAGTTTTTGCAGTATTAACCTTTACATTTACTATACTTCCGATTAAGCTTTCATTACCTTCAAAGTGAATTAATTTATTAGTATCAGTTCTACCAGATAATTTGGTAGAATCATTTTTACTAATTTCTTCTACGAGTACTTTAACTTCTTTTCCTATTAAGTTTTTATTTCTTTCTAAGCTTATTTCTTTTAAAACTTCTAATAATCTATTAAATCTTGTATGTTTTATATCATCAGGTATTTGGTCTTTATCTTTAGCTGCAGGAGTACCTTCTCTAATTGAATATAAAAATGTAAAAGCTGAATCAAACTTTGAATGTTTAACTACTTCTATTGTATCTTCAAAATCTTCTTCTGTTTCTCCTGGAAAACCAACAATAATATCTGTGGTAATTGCTATATCAGGAATAGCTTTTCTTATTTTATCTACTAAAGTTAAATATTGTCTTTTTGTATATTTTCTATTCATCTTTTTTAATATCCTATCACTACCTGATTGAAATGGTAAGTGAAGATGATTACAAACCTTATCACAATTTGTCATCTCATCAATAAGATCTTCAGATAAATCCTTAGGATGAGAAGTCATAAACCTTATTCTTTCTATCCCCTCAACATCATTAAGCATATATAGTAGTTCTGCAAAGCTTACTTTTTCTTCTAAATTTTTACCATATGAGTTAACATTTTGGCCTAATAAGGTTATCTCCTTATATCCTTGTTCACTTAATCTTTTAGCTTCTTTTAATATATCTTTTGGTTCTCTACTTTTTTCTCGCCCTCTAGTATAAGGAACTATACAATAAGTACAAAAATTATTACAACCATACATAATATTAATAAAAGCTTTAAAATCATATTTTCTTTTAGTAGGTAAATCTTCTATTATTTCTTTACTATCATTCCAAACATCTACTAACATATTCATTTTTTGATCATGATCCTCTATTAACTCTGGTAATTTATGAATATTATGTGTTCCAAATATTATATCAACATGAGAGTACTTTTCTTTTATAACTTTTCTCACATCTTCTTTCTGCATCATACATCCACATACGGCAATTATTAGATTTGGATTTTCTCTTTTTATTCTTTTTAATTCTCCTAAATTACCATATACTTTTAATTCTGCATTTTCTCTTACTAAACACGTATTATATATTATTAAATCAGCTTCTTCTTTATCAGAAGTTGAAATATATCCTAATGATTCCAAAATTCCTTCTATTTTTTCTGAGTCATGTTCATTCATCTGACATCCCCAAGTTACTACAAGATACTTTTTTTGATTAGTATTATTCATGATATTTCCTCCTTACTTTTTCATTCTATATTATATCATAACAATAATCAATAAAAAAAGCAGTAGTTAGCAACTTTTAGCCACTGCCTTTTTTACTGATTACCATTAACATTTTTCTAAAATTATTATAAACTTATTTTATTAATCTATCTTCATACCAACAAAATACAACTATCTTTCCGTTATCTTCCCATATTGCATTTCTATGATTTTGGATTTTATCTGTAAAATGTAGTACCTGTGCATATTCAAAAAAGGTGCTACTAGTCCTCTCTTACAATCAATAGATGCTGATAAGTTTACTACAGAATTACTATTAAATGATAGTTTAAGTGAAAGCTATCCTACTTTTACATTAGAACAAATAGCTGCAGCTGAAAATGTTCCATTAAAATTAGTTAAGTTAAAGCTTAGCAATATTTTTTTATCTTAACTAACGAACGTATATTCTGTGTTGTGAAACTATATACCACTAGAAATTAACTTAAAAGTTATTTGTCATAATATTGATATAAATAAAATTATGACAAATCAAAAGAAAGATAATGAAAAAGCATAGAGTAACTTTTAAACTCTATGCTTTTAATATCAATAGTTATATAGTTTTTTATTAGTTTCTTATAATGTATATTAAGACAAATTAGATATTATAAGTTTAAAAATCAAATCATAATATTATTAAATTAAAATAAATTTAGATACTCTCCCAATATGGACAGTAAATATAATATAGGAACAATTAGAAGTATATAGTTAAACACTAACTTATGAGTTTCATTTTCTTTTTTTACACTATTCTTCAAATCTTTAACTATAATCCAAATTAATGAAAGTGAAAGTATTGACATCACTATAGGTTCTATACGCATAAAAATTTCTGTATGGCCATAATTATTATATAAAAGTCCAAGTATCAATGCATAAATTATTGCCAATATAATAACAAGCCAGTCAGGAAGTTTATACATTCCTATATACCACCATGGGCAATTAATTGATTAGCCAATAGTATTGCAATAAAATTAGATTCTCGTCTCTCTTTTATTGCTAAATCCCAACCATTTTCAACTACTACATTCCAATCTGAAAGATTATAAATAGAATACTCTCCATCATATTTCCAACAACAGATTTCTTTAGCGTATTCTTCATTCAAAGTCGTTAATATATAATTACTCATGTTAAGTTCCCCCTTGAATTGTGTGTCGTATTTTTCTACTAACACGTCATTATAAACTTCTATATAAAGTATTAAATTTCCTTTAATTAAATATCTATGATTTACCATATGTGATATTTCTTAATCATGACCCAAAAGGTAAATTCTCTGATAAAACATTAATGATTTTATCACAATCTTCTTTTTTAAAATAATAAGAATCTTTTCTCGAATAAGTATTTAAAAATGATACTCTTACATTGTCATTATTACTAGGATAGACTTCTACATAATTTATCTTGTTCCAGTTATGAAATCTTGATAAACCTAGTGTAGAATTAAAACCTTTTTTAGTAATTCCTCTTTTAATCCATACTGAAATTATTTCAACTATTAAGAGAATACCAACTAAATAGTGACTCCAAATTTTACCGTACCAAAAAGTAATAATTAATATTATTAATGCTACAGCTACTACAGAAACAATCTCTATTTTTCGTTTCTTTGTTGGGATAATTAAACTTCCTATTTCTTTAACATTAAATATTATTAATACACTAAAAAACAGAAGAATCATAATGTCTATCTGTTCCATAAACATATTTCCCACCCTTTTCATTAACAATTATTAGAGAAGGTAATAGCTTTATAATTATGCTAATGTCTGACTGAAATATACCTAAATACAAGTAAATAATAAGTAAAGTAGAACTTATAATTACTCCTATAATTTTTCATTTAGAAATCATAATTTCCAATCTCCTCTTTATAGTTATTTTTTGATTAATCCTATGATAATAAAAAAAATTATAACTACTATAATAAAAATTTTTCTATAGTTAAATTTCACTTGCTTATTATAAGATTTCTCATAAGTATATATACCTAAATATGCAAATGCTATTATCATACCAAATATGGCTATAGCAGATTGAATATCGTAATAATCCATTAATAATAACTCCCTTAAATATCTAGTATTCTAAGGCTTTCAACCTTTGGAAACACTTACTTTAATAATAAGATTTTGTTTAATCCTCGCTCAATTCTTATTAAGAAAAACTTAGATCTATATGTATTAACAAGTCTCTTTATTTCTCATTGACTTATGTCTATATATTAGACACAGGTCAAATTATCCTCCAAAAAACAGGTCTAATAAATTTGAAGCAGTAGAGGTTTCTCTATTATATAGCTCTGAATATCCACATTCTTTACAATATACTACTAAAAACTTATTGTTTTGTAGGTCAAACATTTTTGAAAGACCAGATCCAGTAGTTGATATTTCTTTAGTTGCAGCATTTTTACTACCACATTTAATGCAACCCTCATTATCCATATTAATCACTCCTTTAATAACTTTATACTCATTATAATTGTATCATATTTATCACAAAAATAAAGATTATGAGGTGACCAAATAAAAAAGTACAAATAAGTGAAGCAATGTATCAAAGAAATTATTTTGATGAAGAGATAGTTTTTGCAAGAGATGATCTAGAATATCAATATGAAAAGCTTATTTTAGCACATGAACTTGTACATGCACTATTACATACTAAAACATATCAAGCTGCATATAATAAGGATTTAATTAATAAAGGAAAATTGGAAAAACAAGCAGACTATTTTGCTCTTAGGCTCCTTCAAATTGAAATAGATAGTATAGGCTCTACAATAGAACAAATTGCAAGTTCTTTATATGTAACAGAAGAAAGTCTATCTTCATTATAGGTAGATTTTTTTTATTATAAGTTTAATAGGTATAATAGTAAAAACAAAAAAAGGAAGCAAGCAATATAGTAAAGCTCTTAATCTTTCAGTTTCTTTTACACCAATTATCAAAAAAAAGAAAATTAAAAGAGTTAAACTACTAAAAAATCCTACTATGGGAAGAAAATTTATATATTTTATAAAATTTTTTTATAATCATTAACATATTTCATATTATTCACTCCATTCTTAATATCTTATTTAATAAATTTTCTTAATTCCTTCTTTTCTTTATCTCCTGACAATCTTCTTTCTTCTAATCCTTTATTAAAATATTAGATATCAGATTAAAAAATAATATATTTTAATTGTGTAAGTTGATATAAAAACATATTTTTAACTAATTATATTTTTTTTGATTTATTATTGATTTATAGATAATATCTAATATAACACTAACTATAAGTATAATAAAAAACCATAGAAGATAATTTTTTATATCTTTAAAATCATAGTTATGAAAAATTATTAGATTACTTAATAAAAAAATAATTTTAATTTCAATTATTTTTTTATTAAGTTTTATTTCTTTATCTTTTATCCATTTAGGTATTAAAACAACATTTATAAAGTAAATTAAAAACAATAATGTAAAACTACCCTCTAAATTAAATATAAATTGCGATAGCAAAATACTACCAAATACTATAATTAATATAATTAAATTATATTTCATTTGACTATTTTCCATAATCCCCCTCCTGAATTTTTAAAAAACTTATTAAATTCTATCTTCGTCTAAAGATTTATTAAAATCTTATTTAAATTCACTAAGTTATTTAGGACTAAGTGACTGTATTTCATTATAAGCATAATCAATATTTATTAACTCATCATTATTTGATTGTGCATAAGTAGCTATAGGCATAGCTTGAATTAAAATAGAAAATGCTAATCCTAGAATACCAATTCTTTTATAATTTTTCTTCATACAAACACCTCTTAATATATTTTATAAAATATATCATAACAAGTATTTTTAGCTTAATTTTTAATATGTATTAAACTTATACCAACAAAATAAATTAAAATAATAGAGCTATAAAATCCTATCCACATTAATAACATTAGATTCAAAATTTCCATACTAAGAATACCATTAAAACCTAATGCAAATATTGTAGGATATATTAATGCTAAAATCATTATAATTAATTTTTAAAAAATGCTATCTTGAATTGAGTTTTTTAAAGAGTTTATATTTTCTATAATAATCATATTAATTAGCATCTCCTATACACTTTTGAGATAATCTAATTATAAATAATTCTACTTTTGAATTTACTTCTATTTAATTTAATACCTATAATTTACTATATATAATACTTCTTAACTATGATTTAAATGAGTTTGTTATATTTAATATTAAGTAAACTCAATTTTACGTTTTCATACTACGTAGTTTATAAAAATCATGACTTATTATTTTTCTTCTGTGATTGTATTATAAAATAAATTATTAATATAATAATGACAATTATGCTTTTAACAATTGTAGTATTTACTCCAAATAAATCTAAAATAATTGATAATACAAAATAAGTTATAAAACCAATTATAAAACTCTTTATTGTATCTTTCTTGAACATAAAATTCACCCTCCTAGATGCAAATTCAATTCTATTAAATATAAACTTTCTAAAATCATCAAACTTGAGTCATGATATTCTACTACCATGTCATTATAAAATTCTATAAAAATTTACCAAATCCTTTATTTAAATATGTATTTTACTTTCTTTAAACTAGATTATTTATATTAACTTAAAAAATTTTATTAATATATGATGCTGTATGAATTATATTTTCAATTGTCACAAATAACATTACAATCAATAAAAAACCTATAAATACAATCTGCATTATCTCTAGCAGCGTTCTTTTTTGTGGCTCTTTAAATGTGCCTTTTATAAGCATTATGCCCTTTAATGTTATATAGATGCTGAAAGTTATATGTATAACTCTAAAAGTTATATATGCGTAAGGAATATTTTTTATTTTTGCATTATTATTTAAAGCCATAAGTAAAATTAGAAAAATAGTGTATATTAATACTGAACTGATAATGGGCTTCTTTCCTCTTTATCAAATAAACTGGCCATTTCATACACCTCCAAGAGATTGAGTTTATGACGCATAATTCTACTACTACGTCATTATAAAATCCTATAAAAAAGTATAAAATTTTTTATAGGATTTTATATTTAATTTATTATATATATTTTGTCATATACAATAATCTATCACTTTAAAAATGCGTTGATTTATCTTAATGGATATTAAGTAAACTCAAATATTTGTATTGGAGAATAAAAAATACTATTTATAATTTCTTATAAATAATCAATCCATAAGTAATAGAAGCAATCATCATAAAAATTAGTGCAGAT
>NZ_QXXA01000017.1 GCF_009911265.1 Senegalia massiliensis
AAGAAGAGTATAGAGCATTTATATTAAAAGAAAAGAATGATATTACATTATCATTTTTATCATATACTTATGGATTAAATGGAAATGATAGTAGATTAAACTCTAACGAGTTAGATAATATGGTTAATTTAATTGATGAGGATAAAATGCAAGAAGATATCAAAAAGGCTAAAAATGTATCAGATAAAGTAGTGGTTTTTATACATTGGGGTAATGAATATAGTAGAGAACCAAGTGAATCTCAAATGGAATTAGCAGATAAAATGTTTGAGTGGGGAGCAGACATTATATTAGGTAGTCATCCTCATGTTATTCAAAGATCAGAAATAATAAAGAAAAATGGGGAAAATAAATTTATAATATATTCAATGGGAAATTTCATATCAAATCAAAGAAGAGAAACTCTACCAAACACTAGGAATAATATTTATACAGAAGATGGTGTGATTGTTAATATTGATTTTAAAAAGGATTTAGAGACTAATGAAGTTATAATAGAGGATATAAGATATATTCCTACTTGGGTACATAAGTATCCGGAAAATGGTAAAGATGAATATAGAATACTTCCTATAGCAGATTTTATAGATGATAATACTTTGTCAAAAGCAACAATAGAAAGATTAAAAAATTCGCATAAACAAACTATGGATTTAATGGAGAAGATAGAGATAGTAGAATAATTTAAGATATATTGTAATTTTTTAAGGAACACGTTTAAAAATGGTATTTAGGATATCCTAAATACCATTAAATATTTGCACCATTAATAGCTACATATTGATTGAAAACATCAAACTTTTTACCAGACCATTGTAATCCAGTTTGAATATAACCTAAGGAATCAGCATTATATAATCCGGCGATTCTTTGATATCCTATAAGTTCATATATACCATCTAAATCAAAATCTATAGGATAAAGTCCACTTAATGGATTCACAAAGCCTTCTATTTCAGATTTAAGTTTGCCATTAGAATCATAAATTTCATTTAAATATTCTTGCCCTTTATATGATATATCAATTATATATTTAATTTTATCTGTAATATTTATAACATCAACTTTATAAAAATCTTTATATATTACTTTATATTTATAAGTTTCATTGAATATATTATAATCAAATAATAATTTAGGTATATTATTTATAGCTGAATATATATAGTAATACATAAATCCTCCACTTCCACCAGATGCAATACTTATTAGTATATCTTTTACTCCATCTCCAGTGAAATCTCTAAGGGTAATAGTAGGTTCATATCCAGAATCAGATTTAAATGATACATAATTTCTCATACCTGTTTTACCATCTTGAATTACTAAAGTAATGTTTTGTACAAATGGACTGTCTATAGTTTTTATTCCAGTCAAATATATATTATCAGGTATCCTATCACCAGTTACATCTCCACGTGCATATGAAATTATCATAAAAATTCCTCCAAATAATTTGATTTTATAATATTATATGATTCTATGAATTATATGTGATGAGATGAACTAAATTGAATATTATATTTTGTTTAGTTATAATATAATAAAATATGTATAATGGAAAGTAGTGATTTAATTGGCACCATTTATAAAATGTTTACTTTGTGATTCTAAAACAAACTTATTTAAGGTTTAAAAAGGTGGAAGTATATCTTGTATGACTAATTTGTATTATGATAGTATAGATTTTGATAGTTGGTATTATAAAAATGACAATACTCATGTGTTTTTTTATCATAAAAAAGGTTTGGAATGGATAAAAATAAATTTGACTTTTTAAATATAAAAATTGATAATAATTTTATAAAATTTACAAATAAGAACTGATTAGTCATATGACTAATCAGTTCTTATTTGTAGTATTTTTATTCATCAGCCTCAGCATCTGATTTAGTCTTGTGAATAGTACCATATGGATGTTGTGGAGGTGCATAAATAGAATATAATTTAATCGGTTCACATCCTGTGTTAATAAGGTTATGCCATTTTCCTGCAGGTATTATAAATGCATAATCATCATAAACTTTTTTTCTGAAATATAAATTATCTTTTTTATCTCCCATTAATACAAGTCCTTGACCTTGCTCTATTCTTACGAATTGATCAAGATTTGGGTGAATTTCCAATCCTATATCTTCTCCAGGCTTTATCTCCATTAGAGTTAATTGTAAATGTTCTCCTGTCCATAAGGCAGTCCTAAAGTTATTATTTTGTTTAGTTATATCTTCAATATTAACAACAAAAGGATTAGGACCATAATCTTTTAATTCATAATATTTGTCTTGATTTTTATCACCCATTGGATCATTCCAATAATTATAAGTATAGTTGTGATAAGGGTTATAATTATATGGTCTGGAACAATAAGGACATACATAATATCTATAATATTTATTCATATATTTCACTCCTTTCTTTATTGTATAAGATTATTATATGTAAAATAATAAAAATCGGTGATTTAGTACTATTTACTGTTAATATTGGTTACAGTATAATTTTATTAAGCCAAATACTTTTATGAATAAACTATATTTGATTAAATAAAATTTAGAATGATTATTTAATTATGGGAAAACCTATTGACATGAGTAAAAATATTAATATTGAGGTGATTTCATAATGTTTAAACCTAAGCAAGTATTATTTGAAAAAGATGCTTTAGAATATCCATTAGGGAAAGAAATATATGATAAGTTTAAAAAAGAAAATATTCAAATAGTTAAATTAAATGCAAATAGAGTACCAAGCATAAAGTCAGATGATTTAAAAGAAAAATACAGTAAAGCTAAACAAACGTTAGTAATTGGTGTAAGGAGAAGCTTTAAATTTCAAACATGTAAGCCATCAGCTCATTATCAATTACCTCTTGTAACTGGATGTATGGGACAATGTGAATATTGTTATTTAAATACACGATTTGGAAATAAACCTTATATAAGAACTTATGTAAATGTAGAAGAAATACTTAATCAAGCAAAAAAATATATTGAAAAAAGGGAAGGCATCACTATTTTTGAAGGTGCAGCTACTTCAGATCCTTTGCCAGTAGAACCTTATACTCATGGACTACAAAAATCAATTGATTATTTTTCTAGAATTCATAATGCTCGATTTAGATTTGTAACAAAATATGATAATATTAATAGTCTTTTAGATTTGGACCACAAAGGGCATACAACTATTAGATTTAGTTTAAACACTGAAAAGATTATAAAGAATCATGAACACTTTACTTCATCAGCAAAGAATAGAATCGAAGCTGCATCTAAAATATATAAAGCAGGATACCCTTTAGGATTTATCATAGCACCTGTATTTTTATATGATGGTTGGAAAAATGAATATAGAAAGTTGATTGAAGATATATCTAAAGCTATAGAACCTAATAATTCAAATGATATTACTTTTGAAGTTATATCTCACAGATATACACTTAAAGCCAAAGAAGTAATCACTAAAATATTTCCTAATACAACTCTCTCTATGAAAGAAGCAGATAGAAAGTTTAAATATGGTCAATTTGGTTATGGAAAATATATGTATACTAAGGAACAAATAAATGAAATAGAAGAATTCTTTACAAAAGAAATTAGTAGAATTTTTACAGACAAGAGTATTAAATATATTATTTAATACTCTAATATATTTAAAGGGGTCATAATTATATGCGAGAATTAGATGAGATGGTATTGAATATTGCAGATAGTCCTGAAAAATTCCATGATTTTATAAATAAATATGAAAATTTCATATTGAAAAGTGCCTCAAAAATCTCAAAAAAATACATATCAAAAAATGATGATGAGTGGTCAATTGCATTAGCAGGATTTTCTAAGGCTATAAAAGAATATGATTACAAAAAGGGGAGCTTTATTTCTTTTGCAGAATTATTAATACGTAGAAATATTATTGATTATTATAAAAAACAAAATAAATATAACTCAGAGATACAAGTTGAATGGATTGAAGATGCTGCAATTATGGAAAATAATTCAAATAACTTGAAGCTGGAAATTGAATCAATAACAGAAGTTTTTACAAATTTTAGAAGAAGCAAGAGAAAGAGCTGAAGAAAAAGCTGAAAGAGAAAGAGAGAAAGAAGAGGAAGCAAGAAAAAGGGCCGAAGAAAAAGCTGAAGAAAACGAAGATGAAGATTAAAAATGAAAAAAATTTAAAAAATAAAGCGTCAATCAATTGATTGATGCTTTATTTTTCGTTTCACAATACTAATATATTCCATATTTCTTAGTGTTATTATCCATAAATAAAGGAAGCTTAGGTGGAAAAAAAGTAAAAAAAGAAAGTATAAATCCAAATGATATAAACCCTATTAATCCTAAAATATTAGCTTTTTTATTTATACTTGTTTTTAGAACTTTAATACTTATTAATTGACATAGGATAGCACCTATTATAAAAGATGAGATATCAACTATAAGTGATGATTTATTGAAAACAAAGTGATAAGAATAATGTATAAGTAATATAGTAATTTCCATAGATAATATTCCTAGAAATTTACCAACAAAAAAACTATTAGTTTTAGTTTTTAGAAATTTATATTCTATAGGAATAAAAAATAATAGTGAAAAATATCCTAACTTAAGATGTTCCCAAACACTTTCGTTAACTGGTGAAAATAAGGCAACAAATTTTGAATTTCCTGACCATTCGTATGTAAAATGAAGCAAAGATCCTATTATTATAATCCAAAACATACCTATAATTTCCCACTTTTTAATTGGATCTAATTTATTCATATTTTTAATCTCCTTTCACTTTTAAAATATATTATATCCTTAATAATAATATTTATAAATTTATTATATGGAACTTTAAATATATTGATAGAATATCCTTAATAAGGGTATATATTTATGTATAAGGAGTGATAATTATGGATAATAATAAAAATCAAAAAACTTCTATTGGATTAGAACAAAATATTGCAGCAATGTTATCTTATATATTAGGTTTTATTACAGGAATAATATTTCTTCTAGTTGAAAAAGAAAATAAATTTGTGCGTTTTCATGCAATGCAATCAATAGTTGTTTTTGGTGCAATATTTTTAATAGGAGTAGTTATAGGATGGGTGCCAATAATAGGATGGTTAATAGGAGCTTTAAGCAGTCCTATAATCTTAGTTATATGGATTATACTTTTGATAAAATCATATAAAAATGAATGGTATGAATTCCCTATAGCTGGTAAGATAGCTAAAGAACAAGTTAATAAGATCAATTTATAATTATACATTAGATTAACAATATTAAAATATGAACTTTTATATAAAAGTTCATATTTTTTTGAGCAATATAATATATTTTTCAAAAATAGCTTGACTTATTTTAATATACTTGTTACTATCTAAGTATATTAAATAATCGAATAAATGCTCATATAAGTTCCATAATAAGGTTGGAACGTTTCTACTAGGTGACCGATAATCATCTGTCTATGAGCGAGAGTGTGCCTAGGGTTCCGAAGAATTTTCTTGCTGGTCCAAGCGGCACAAATACTTATAGTATTACACCGAAGGGATAAAAGCCCAGACGGGTAGGTTTCGCTCGAAACCTACCTGTCTGGGCTTTTTCAACTTTTATTTAATAAAAATGAAAATTATAGGAGGGATTATTATCAAGCTTATTTATAAAGGTAAAACTAAAGATGTACATGAATTAGATAGTGACAAAGTATTATTAAAATTCAAGGATGATGTTACAGGAAATGATGGAGTATTTGATCCAGGTGCTAATACTGTAGGACTTAGTATAGAAGGCATGGGTAATTTAGGATTAAGACTTACAAAATTTTTCTTTGAGAAATTAAATGATATGGATATTCCTACTCATTATGTAGATTCAGATTTAGATAATCAAAATATGACAGTATTAAAAGCTAAACCATTTGGTAAAGGTGTAGAAGTAATTTGCAGATACAAAGCTGTAGGGAGCTTTATTAGAAGATATGGTATGTATATAGAAGAAGGACAAGAATTAGATGCTTATGTAGAGATCACTTTGAAAGATGATGAAAGAAATGATCCTTTAATAACTGATGAAGCATTAGAAATGTTAAATATAATGACTAAAAAAGAATATGAAATTTTAACAAGTCTTACTAGAAAAATTAGTAAAGTAATAAAAGATGAACTTTCTAAAAAAGATTTAGAATTATATGATATAAAATTAGAATTTGGGAGAGTAGGTAATGATAATCACATAGCTCTTATAGATGAGATATCAGCAGGTAATATGAGAGTCTATGGAGATGGCAAATATATAGAACCATTTGAATTAGGTAAAATAATATTAAGTTAATAGAAATGCTCATATAAGTCTCATAATATGGTTGGGACGTTTCTACTAAATGACCGATAATCATTTGTCTATGAGTGAGAGTGTGTCTAGGGTTCCGAAAGCTACTTTGCTGGTCCAAGCGACACAGATACTTCTGTATTACACCGAAGGGATAAAAGCCCAGGCGGGTAGGTTTCACTCGAAATCTGCCCGTCTGGGCTTTTATCTTAAAGGAGGAAAATATGAAATATAGTAGAGTATTTATTGAAAAAAAACAAGGGTTTAATTCAGAATCTAAAAATCTTTTAGAAGAGTTTAAAAATTATTTAGAGATTAAAAGGTTAGAAGAAGTTAGGGTTATAAATGTTTATGATTTAGTAAATGCAAATGAGAAAGAGGAAAAAGAAATTATAGAAAAGTTTCTATATGAACCTGAAATAGATAATTTATATAAAGAATTAAATATTAGTGAAGATGAAAAAGCATTTAGAATAGAAGATTTAAAAGGGCAATACAACAAAAGAGAGTTTTTTTCAAATAAGCTTATAAATACTCTTTTTCCAGATAAAGATATAAAAATTTTGCAATCAAAAGTAATAATATTAAAAGGTATAAATGATGAAGAATTTAAGATTATTAAAGATTATCATATAAATCCAATAGAAGTAGCAGAGATTTTTTTAGATAAAGTTACTTTTATGGAGGAAAAAGAAAAAGCAAATGATATTGAAATAATAGATGGTTTTATAGATTTTAGTGAAGAAAAAATGAAGAAATTTAAAGCTAATTATGGTATAGGACTAGATTTAGAAGATTTATTATTTGCTAAAAAATATTTTAAAGATGAAAATAGAAATCCATCTATTACAGAAATAAAACTAATAGATACTTATTGGTCTGATCATTGTAGACATACTACATTCATGACAGAAATTAAAGATATAAAATTCAATGAAGGAAAATATAAGGAAGTTTTTGAAGAAGCTTTAAAGAAATATTTATCTTCGAGAAATTACACTTATGAAGATGAAGATAAAGCTATATCTTTAATGGATTTAGCTACTATAAATATGAAAGAATTAAAGAAAGAAGGACTTTTAGAAGATAAAGAACAAACAGATGAAGTAAATGCAGCAAGTATAGAAATAGATGTAGATATTGATGGTAAAGCTGAAAAATGGTTACTAATGTTTAAAAATGAAACTCATAATCATCCTACAGAAATGGAACCATTTGGAGGTGCTGCTACTTGTCTTGGAGGAGGCATTAGAGATCCACTATCTGGTAGAAGTTATGTATATCAAGCAATGAGAATTACAGGTTCAGCTGATCCTAGAAAAAAATATGATGAAACTTTAAAAGGAAAATTACCTCAAAGAAAAATAACTAAAACTGCTATGAAAGGATATAGCTCATATGGAAATGAAATAGGTGCAAGTACTGGATATGTAAGAGAAATTTATGATGAAGGATTTTTAGCAAAGAGAATGGAATGTGGTGCATTAGTTGCAGCTGCTCCTAAAGAATGGGTTTATAGAGGTAATCCAAGTGAGGGAGATTTAGTACTTTTAGTAGGTGGGAGAACTGGAAGAGATGGCCTTGGAGGAGCTGTAGGTTCATCTAAAGAACATACAGAAAAATCACTTCATACAAGTGGAGCGGAAGTGCAAAAAGGTGATCCTTCATTAGAAAGAAAGATAATAAGATTATTTAGAAAAGAAAATGTATCTAAGATGATAAAAAAATGTAATGATTTTGGAGCAGGAGGAGTAGGAGTTGCAATAGGAGAATTAGCCGATGGATTAACTATAGAATTAGATAATGTAAAATTAAAATATCCTGGTCTTGATGGAACTGAAATAGCTCTTTCTGAATCTCAAGAAAGAATGGCTGTTTTAATAGATAAAAATGATTTAGATAAATTTTTAAAAGAAACAAATAAAGAGGATTTAGAAGCTACTGTAATAGCTAAAGTTACAGAAGAAAGAATATTAAAAATGTTCTGGAAAGATAAAGAAATAGTAAATATTAAAAGGGATTTTTTAGACACAAATGGCATAAGAAAAAATACTAAAGTAGAAGTAGAAAATCCTTCTAATAATAGTTATTTAGAAGAAATTCCAAGTAAATTAAATAATAAATCCAAAATGGATAGTTTGAAAATGACTCTTAAAGATATCAATAACTCTAGTCAAAAAGGACTTTTAGAAAACTTTGATACTACAGTAGGAGGTACTACTGTACTGATGCCTTATGGAGGAAAATATATGTTAAGTCCTATAGAAGGAATGGTATCAAAAATACCTGTTCTAGAAGGTGAAACTTCTACTTGTTCCATAATGACTTATGGATATGAACCAAAATTAGCTAAATGGAGTCCATTTCATGGAGGATATTATTCAGTAATAGAATCTATTGCAAAAGTGGTAGCTTTAGGAGGAGATTATAGGAATATTAAACTAACATTCCAAGAATACTTTGAAAGATTAGGAGAAAATTCTATTAAATGGGGTAAGCCTTTTTCAGCTTTACTTGGAGCATATTTAGTTCAAAAGGAACTTGATATAGCAAGTATAGGTGGAAAAGATAGTATGAGTGGTACATTTGAAGACATTGATGTTCCACCTACACTTATAAGTTTTGGAGTAACAACTGAAAAGTTAGAAAATATCGTATCAAATGAATTTAAATATGAAAATAGCAATGTATTATTAATTCCTTTAGAAATAGATGATAAAGGTCTAATAGACTTTAAACAATTAAAAAATAATTATAGAAAAGTTAAAGAACTAATCCATAACAAAAAAATAAAAGCTATCCAAAGTATAAAAGAAGGTGGAATAGCTAGAACTATTTGTGAAATGGCCTTTGGAAATAAAATGGGATTTAAATTTAATGATATAGAAAAGGCAAAGTTATTCAGACCTTTATTTGGATCCTTAGTAATTGAAATATCCAAAGATGAAGATATAGAAAAATTATTTCAAGATGTAGACTATGAAATATTAGGTAAAACTATAAATGAAAGTAAAATTTATATAGATAATGATGATGAATCTATAGATGAACTTATAAATATATGGGAAAGTCCTTTAAAAGATATATTTCCTATAAAAAATAAAAATTTAAAAGAAAAAATAGAGATGAAAAATGATAAAAAAATCATATTTAAATCTAATAAATCCATAAAACCTAAAATATTGATACCTATATTTACAGGAACTCATGGGGAATATACTTTAGCTAATTCTTTTAAGGAAGCTGGGGGTGAAGTAGATACTTTTGTATTTAAGTTTTCTAATAAAATTAGTGTAGAAGATTCTTTTAAAGAATTCAGAAGAAGAATAGAGAAAAGTCAAATTATTGCCTTTCCTCATGGAGCTGTATTTGGTGGTGAACCTGAAACTGGTGGAAAACTTATTAAATATATTTTAAATGAAGATTATATAAAAGAAGAAATACAAAACCATTTAAATTTAAGAGATGGACTTATTCTTGGAATAGGTGATGGTTTTCAGGGACTTATTAAATCAGGTTTAATAGCTGATTCAGTAACTTTAGCAGAAAATGAAAGTGGGGAATTTATATCTACTACTTGCGATATAGTGGTAGAAAATGATTCATCTCCTTGGTTTAATTCTATGAATATAGGAGATATTTACACAGCACCAGTAGCTACAAAAGAAGGAAGATTAATTTTAACAGATGGAAATAATTTAAGTGAACAAATACCAACAACATTTTCAAATGAAAATCCTACTGGATCTTTAGGAAATATAGAATCCTTAACAAGTAAAGATGGAAGAATACTTGGAACAATTTCTTCTATTGATAGAATTCATAAGGATTTATATAAAAATATAGAAATAAAAGGAACACATAATATATTTAAATCAGGCGTTAAATATTTTGATTAGGAGGTAATGTAAATGAAAGTAAGCGTAATAATGGGAAGTATTTCAGATAAAGAGATAGCTAAAAAGACAATAGAAATTTTAGAGAAATTTAATATTGAATATGAGGTAAAGGTAATTTCAGCCCATAGAACACCAGATAAGGCAGTGGAATTTGTTAAAGATGCTGAAGAAAATAATACAGAAGTAATTATAGCTATAGCAGGTAAAGCAGCTCATTTAGCAGGAGTTTTAGCAGGACTTAGCACATTACCTGTAATTGGTATTCCTGCAAAATCATCTACTATGGATGGATTAGATTCTTTACTTTCAACAGTTCAAATGCCAAAAGGAGTACCTGTAGCAACTGTTGCAATTAATGGTGGAGAAAATGCAGGGTTACTTGCAGTACAAATGCTATCACTTAAATATCCAAAACTAAAAGAAGCATTAAAAGAATATAAAGTGGAATTAAAAAAACAAGTTGAAGAAATGAATGGATCTCTAAACTTTTAAGGGGGGATTATTTTGAGTGGTGTTTTAGGTATTTATGGAAAAGATATAGAAGAAATATCAGGGATGATGTACTATGGCCTCTATGCTCTTCAGCATAGAGGGCAAGTTAGTACTGGAATTGCAATAAATAATAATGGATTCATAGATTATCACAAAGATATGGGACTTGTAAATGAAGTATTTGAAAAAGAAATTTTAAATAGATTTAGAGGAAATATCTGTATTGGACATGTAAGATATGCTTTTTCAGATGAAGAAAAGAATAGAAAAAATACAGAACCTTTAGTAGTAGGATATAGAAAAGGCGCTTTAGCATTAGCACATGATGGTAAAATAGCAAATTATCTAGAGTTAAAAGACAAATTAGAAGATGATGGAACTATATTTCAAACAGATTTAGATGCAGAATTAATAGCCAATTTAATAGCAAGACATCATAAAGATGACTTAGAAGATGCTATAAAAAATGCCTTGGAGAAATTAAAAGGTTCTTTTTCAATAGCTATAATGACAAATGATAAATTAATAGGAGCAAGAGATTCTTTTGGTATCAAACCATTATCTATTGGAAAATTAAGGGATAACTATATATTATCTTCAGAAACATGTGCCTTTGATACCATAGGAGCAGAATTTATTAGGCATGTAGAGCCAGGTGAAATAGTAGTAATTGATGATGAAGGTATTAAAAGCATATATAAGAAATCTAAAAAAAGAGCTTTATGTTTATTTGAAAGTATATATTTTGCTAGACCTGATAGTGAAATAGATGGAAAAAGCATTTATCTATCTAGAATTAAAGCAGGAAAAACTCTTTTTAAAGAATCAAAAATAGATGCAGATATAGTAATAGGTGCACCAGATTCTGGAATTATCGCTGCAATAGGATATGCAGAAGAGTCAAAAATTCCATATGCAGAAGGATTAATCAAAAATAGATATGTAGGAAGAACATTTATTAGTCCTACAAAAGAATTAAGAGAACAAGGTGTAAAGATTAAATTAAATCCTTTAAAAGAAAATATAGTAGGTAAAAAAGTAATATTAGTAGATGATTCTATTGTGAGAGGAACCACAATAAAACAAACTGTAAAAATGTTAAAAGATTCAGGAGCAAAAGAAGTTCATGTAAGAATTGCATCTCCTAGAGTAACTCATTCCTGTCATTTAGGAATGGATACTCCAAATAAAGATAATTTAATAGGTGCAAATAAAACTCCTGAAGAAATAACAGAAATAATAGGTGCAGATTCACTATATTTCTTATCATTAGAAGGATTATTACAATCTGTAGGTGAAAATAATGGTTTTTGTAAAGGGTGCTTTACAGGTAATTACCCAATAGAAAGGATGGATTAATATGTCTTTAACATATAAAGATGCTGGAGTAGATAAACAAGCAGGATACAAACAAATTAGTTTAATAAAAAATATTATTAAGAATACTCATACAAAAGGAGTAGTATCTGACTTAGGAGGATTTTCTGGATTATTTGGATTAGACATGAAAAATTATAAAAATCCTGTACTAGCATCTGGCACAGATGGTGTAGGAACTAAACTTAAAATAGCCTTCATGATGGATAAACATGATACTATAGGTGAAGATTGTGTGGCTATGTGTGTAAATGACATATTATGTCAAGGTGCAAAACCATTGTTTTTCTTAGATTATATATCTACGGGGAAACTTATACCAGAAAAAATGTCAAGTATAGTAAAAGGTGTGTCACAAGGTTGTATCAAGGCAGGAGCAGCTCTAATAGGTGGAGAAACAGCTGAAATGCCAGGACTTTATGAAGAGGATGAATATGATTTAGCAGGTTTTTGCGTTGGTATAGTTGATAAGGAAAATATAATTAATGGAATAGATACAAAAGAAGGAGATATTGTAATAGGACTTCCTTCTAATGGGCTACACAGTAATGGATATTCATTAGTTAGAAAGATAGTATTTGAAAAAGAAAATTTAAAAATTGATAGCTTTATAGATGAGTTGAAAACTACTATAGGAGAAGAATTACTAAAACCTACTCGTATATATAAAGAACCAGTATTAGAATTAATAGAGAAAATTAATATAAAAGGAATAGCTCATATTACAGGTGGAGGATTATATGAAAATGTTCCAAGAATTTTACCTAAAGGATTAACTGCTCATATGGATATTTCCAGAATAGATACTCCAGTTATATTTAATCTATTACAAAAATGGGGTGACATTAGTATTTGTGAAATGTATTCTACTTTTAATATGGGAATTGGAATGATAATTGTAATTTCAAAAGATGAATTAATAAAAGCTGAAGATCTATTAAATGAATTAAATGAAAAGTATTATATTTTAGGAGAAATCAAAAAAGGTGATGAAGGAGTAGTACTGTGCTAAAAATAGGAGTTTTAATTTCAGGAAGTGGCACAAATTTTCAAGCTATAGTTGAAACAATCGAAGATGAAAATATAAATGCAAAAGTAGAATTAGTAATATCAAATAAAAAAGATGCCTATGGACTTAAAAGAGCTGAATCAAGAGGAATAAGGGCTTTGTATTTAGATTCTAAGGATTTTAATAATATAGAAGACTATGATTTAAAATTAATAGAAGAATTTAAAAAAAGAGATATAGAATTAATAGTTTTAGCAGGTTATTTAAAAGTTTTATCTAGTGATTTTATTGAAGCTTTTAAAAATAAAATAATAAATATACATCCTTCATTACTACCAAGCTTTGGAGGAAGAGGATGTTATGGAGAGAAAGTACACGAAAAAGTATTAAATTATGGATGTAAATATAGTGGAGCTACAGTACATTTTGTAGATAATGGAGTAGATACAGGTCCTATAATATTACAAAAAATAGTTGAAATAGATGAATATGAAACTATAAATAGCTTAAAACAAAAAGTACTTACTATAGAACATAAGATATTACCTATGGCAGTAAAACTATTTGCCGAAGAAAGAATTGTTTTAAATAGTAGGAAAGTAAAAATATTGGGGGAGATGAAATGAAAAGCGCTTTAATAAGTGTATACGACAAGGAAGGAATAGTAGAATTTGCTTCTTCCTTAAAAAAATTAGGTTGGAAAATAATATCAACTGGTGGCACAAAAAAATTATTAAGTAAGTCAGGTATAGATGTGTTAGAAGTAGAAGATATAACTAAATTTCCAGAAATATTAGATGGGAGGGTAAAGACCTTAAATCCATATATACATGGAGGATTACTTTTTAAAAGAGAAAACAAAGAACATATAGAAACTATTGAAGAAATGGGAATACAATCAATAGATATGGTAGTAAATAATCTATACCCATTTGAAGAAACTATAAAAAATGCAGATTCAGGTCATGAAGATATTATAGAAAATATAGATATAGGTGGTCCATCTATGATTAGAGCTGCTGCAAAGAATTATAAAGATGTTACTGTTATAGTGGATCCAAAAGACTATAGTTTAGTTTTAGAAGAACTTAATAATAATGATGATACAAACCTTTCAACTAGAAGATATTTAGCTAGGAAAGTATTTAATTATACTTCATATTATGATACTTTAATTTCTAATTATTTTAATGAATTAGAAAAGGTAAAGTTTCCAGAGAATATTACTCTTTGCTATAAATCTAGAAAAAGTTTAAGATATGGAGAAAATCCTCATCAAAATGCAGCGTTTTATGAAGAAATAAAAGAAACTAATGGAACATTATCTAAAAGTAAACAAATTCATGGGAAAGAGTTATCTTTTAATAATATAAATGATTCAAATGGAGCATTAAAGATATTAAAAGAATTTGATGAACCTACTATAGTAGGAGTAAAACACGCTAATCCAAGTGGAATAGGTAGTGGTGAAAAAATAGAAGATGCATATGTAAAAGCTTACGAATGCGATACAAAATCAATATTTGGAGGTATTATAGCTTCTAATAGAGAAATAAATAAAGAAATTGCAGAGAAAATAAATCAAATTTTTATAGAAGTGGTACTTGCTCCTTCATTTAGTAATGAAGCTTTAGATATACTTACTAAAAAGAAAAATATAAGGCTTATAGAGATAAAGGATATAATGAAAAAAGATTATAATGAATTTGATATAAAGAAAGTTTTAGGTGGAATACTTATTCAAGAAAAGGATAATAAACTTTTATTAGATGATATACAAATTGTAAGTAAAAGAAAGCCAAATGAAGAAGAATTAGAAGATTTATTATTTGCCTTTAAATCTGCAAAACATATTAATTCTAATGGAGTTGTAATAGCAAAAAATAAAGCAACTATAGGTATAGGATTAGGAGAAGTAAATAGAGTTTGGGCTGTAGAAAATGCAATAGATAGATCACAAAATAAGGTTTCTGAAAGTGTTATAGCTTCAGATGGATTTTTCCCATTCAGAGATTCTATAGAACTACTTGCAAAAGCTGGTGTAAAAGCTATTATTCAACCAGGAGGCTCTATAAGAGATGAGGAAGTTATAGAAGAAGTAGATAAAAATAATATGGTAATGGTATTTACAGGTATTAGACATTTCAAACATTAATTAGGGGGGGTAATATGAATATATTAGTCATAGGCAGTGGAGGACGTGAACATGCTTTATGCTGGAAGATTAATAAATCTAATAAAGTAAAAAAAATATATTGTGCTCCAGGTAATGGAGGAACTTTAGAAGTTGCTGAAAATGTAGATATAGCCTCAAATGATATAGATACATTACTTGAATTTGCATTAAATAACAAAATAGATTTAACAATTGTAGGACCAGAAGAGCCACTTGCATTAGGTATAGTAGATAAATTCAAAGAAAATAATTTGAAAATATTTGGACCTAATAAAAAATCTAGTCAGTTAGAATCTAGTAAGGAGTTCTCTAAAAAATTTATGAGGAAATATAATATACCAACAGCTAAATATAAAGCTTTTTTAGAATATGATGAAGCAGTAAAAGGAATAAAAGAATTTACTTACCCTCTTGTAATAAAAGCAGATGGATTGTGTCTCGGAAAAGGAGTTGTAATTTGTGAGAATGAAACAGAGGCTTTAAATACTTTAAAAGATATATTGGAGAAAAAAATATATGGAAAAGAAGGAGAGAAAGTAATCATAGAAGAATTTTTAGAAGGAACAGAAGCATCTCTTCTTTGTTTTGTATCTGGAAATGATATAATTCCAATGGAAAGTGCAAGAGACTACAAGAAAATCTTTGATGGAGATAAGGGACTTAATACAGGAGGCATAGGGGCATATTCACCTAATGAATTATTTACAGATGAATTAAATAACAAGATAGGAAAAGAAGTATTAAAAAAGATTAGCAGAGGATTAAAAGAAGAAGAATTAGAGTATAATGGTATATTATTCATTGGATTTATGGTAGAAGAAGCTGATATTAAAGTATTGGAATTTAATGTGAGATTTGGGGATCCAGAAACAGAAGTATTAATGCCAAGACTTAAAAGTGATTTAATAGATATATTTGAAAAAACAATAGATAATAAAATAGCAGAAAATGATTTGTTGTGGAGTAATAATTCTTGTGTTACAGTAGTTACTACTTCAAAGGGTTATCCTAAACAGTATAAAAAAGAACTTCCAATTACAGGAACACAAGATATAAATAAATCTTTAATACTTTTTCATAATGGTACAAAATATAACAATAGAGATTTAGTTACCAATGGTGGTAGAGTTTTAAGTATTACTTCTTTGGAATCTAATAGGGCTGAAGCTAGAGAAAAAATTTATGAAGAGATATCTAAGATTTATTATAATGGAATGTATTTTAGGAAAGATATAGCTTATAAATAAAAAAACGGACTCTTAGAGTCCGTTTTTTTCTATGAAAGCATTGATTTTACAAACCATAAGTTTTTACTATAACCTGAAACATGATCTTCAAACATAGCTACTACTTCAAAATCATTTTCTTCATCAGCAGAGTTTCTGATTTCTGTAGCTAAATTTTTCATTAATTCTAAATCACCTTTAACAATTTCAAGAACTTCATCAATAGAGAATTGTTCTTTGTCTGATTCTTTTACAGAAGCATTGTCTAAATAATCCTTTATTTTAACTAGTGGTTTTTGATCTTTCATTTTTAAGATTTCTGCTACTTCATCATATTTTTCAAAGAAATCATCATATAATGATTCTGTAAACTCATGTACTTGCACAAATTGTTTACCCACTACATTCCAATGTAAATTGTGAAACTTTATGTTTAAAACAGCTAAATTTGATAAATATTCATTTAATTTTTTTATATCTTTCATAGTAACCTCCTTAAATTTTTAAAAATTTCTTTCATAACTATACTACCCAATATCAAATATACTTAAACAATATTTTATAAATTAAATCTTATATAGTTTAAGTATAGTCTTTATAAATATTTACATATCTATGATGAATATATCTTTTTATATTGACTATGAAAAATTTCTATGCTAATCTATTTCAGTATGAGAAATATAACTTTAAATCTAAAGGAGCGCTTATATATGTTACATGAATTTTCACGTACAGAAATGCTTATAGGAACTGAAGGGTTAGAAAAATTAAAGAAAAGTACTGTAGCTGTTTTTGGAATAGGTGGAGTAGGTACTTTTGCAGTAGAAGGACTTGCAAGAAGTGGGGTAGGAAAGTTTATACTTGTAGATGATGATGATATTTGCCTTACAAATATAAATAGACAAATACATGCCACAAGAAAAACTGTTGGCAAATCAAAAGTACAAACTATGAAAAATAGAATACAAGAAATAAATCCTAAAGCAGAAGTAATTTGTTTTCATGAGTTATATAATAGTGAAAGTGCAGAAAAACTTTTATTTGATAAATTTGATTATGTAATTGATGCTATAGATATGGTTTCTTCTAAACTTGATCTAATAGAAAGATGTAATAAGAAAGGGATTCCAATTATAAGCAGTATGGGAGCAGGAAACAAGTTAAATCCTACTATGTTAGAGGTATCTGATATTTACAAAACTTCTATTTGTCCATTAGCAAGAGTGATGAGAAAAGAACTTAAAAGAAAAGGAATTAAAAAATTAAAAGTAGTATATTCAAAAGAAAAACCTATAACTCCTAAACAATTAGGTGGAAATTGTAAAACTGATTGTATATGTCCTAATAAAGATAGAACATGTGCTGAAAGAAGGCAAATTCCTGGTAGTACTTCTTTTGTGCCACCAGTAGCAGGTTTAATTATTGCTTCAGAGGTAGTTAAAGATATAATTAAATAATATATTTAAAAGCTAGAAATTCTCTGGCTTTTTTTATTGCGCAAAAATAAACTATCCTATTATTTCAATGTAACTAATATAATTTAATATTATAAGTTTTCATTTTTTAATTATTATAATTTATTTATACCTTAAAAATAATTATAGTTATTGAAAAAATAGAGGAGGATTTTATGATTGAATTTGAAAAGTTTCATGGTACTGGTAATGATTTTATTATAATTAATGGATTAACACAAAATTTTTATAAATATTCATCTTTAGCAAAGTCTATATGTGATAGAAACTATGGAGTTGGAGCAGATGGAATGCTAATAGTTGAATCATCAAATAAGGCAGAAATTAAAATGATTTTTTATAATGCAGATGGCAGTGAAGCTCCTATGTGTGGAAATGGCCTTAGGTGTTTTTCTAAATTTATATATGACAATGAAATTATAAGAGATAAGAAGTTTACTGTAGAAACTTTAGGAGGTGTTATGGAAGTTGAAATTAAACTTATTCATAATACATTAAAACATGTAAAAATAAACTTAGGAAACCCTAAAATAAATTTTATTAATAAAGAGGTAGAAATAGATAATATAATATATAAAATTTCAACATTATTTATTGGAACCATACATACAGTTATAAAGGTGGAGAATTTAGAAAAAATTCCTTTAGAAGATATAGGGAATAAAATAGAAAATCTAAATATCTTTCCAAAAAAAACTAATGTAAATTTTTATGAAGTAATAGATGAGAACAATTTAAAAGTTATAACTTGGGAAAGGGGAGTAGGTAAAACATTATCATGTGGAACAGGTGCAGCTGCAACAGCAATTATTAGTTCTATTCTTAACAATACAAATACAAAAGTAAATATACATATGATAGGGGGTGAATTAGAAGTAGAAGTAATTGATAATTCAGTGTATTTAACAGGTCCTGTTGATTTTATTTGTAAAGGATACTTTAATTATTAATAGGAGGTATAAAATGATTAATATAGCTATAAATGGGTGTAATGGGAAGATGGGTTTGGTATTAACTAATATGATAAAGGAAAGTGAAGGTATAAAAGTTATTTCTGGAATAGATAGAAATCCTGGAAAGTCAAATAGAGAATATCCAATATATAAAGAAATATGGGATATAAAAGAAAAGATCGATGCTATAATTGATTTTTCACATTATAGTAATTTGAACAATCTATTAGATTATGGAACTAAAAACAATATACCTTTAGTAATAGCTACATCAGGATTTATACAAAAGGATGAAAAGTTAATAGAAGAAGCTTCTAAAAAAATTCCTATACTATATTCTAAGAATATGTCTTTAGGGATAAATATATTGGTTGAATTAGCTAAAAATATATCTAATATACTAGGTGAAAATTTTGATATAGAAATTATTGAAAAACATCATAATACTAAAGTAGATGCTCCTAGTGGTACTGCCTGTATGATAGCAGATGGAATTAATAAATCATTTAATAATACTAAAAACTATGTTTTTGGAAGAAAAGGTCATAAGCAGTTAAGGACAAAAAATGAAATTGGCATACATTCCATAAGAGGTGGAACCATGTCAGGAGAGCATACTGTATTATTTTCTGGATTAGATGAAATCATAGAAATAAAACATACTGCAATTACCAAAAATATATTTGCATTAGGAGCTATTAAGGGAGCTAAATTTGTAATAAATAAGAAAAATGGATTATATTCAATGTTAGATATTTTTAACTTTATAGAAAGTAATTAAACATAAGAGGTGAAATAATTATGAAAAATGAAATAAATTTTACTAATTCAAATGAAATTATTAAATTTATAAAATCATCAAAAAAGACTACACCAGTTAAAGTTTATATAAAAGGAAAACTAGATTATATTGATTTCAAAAATCTAAGAAATTTTGGAGAAGGTAATTCAAGGATAATTTTTTGTGAATACAAAGAAATATGTGAATTTATAGAAAAAAATAAACATATAATAGAAGACTATCATATTGAAAATGACAGAAGAAATTCTGCTATTCCTCTTTTAGATATTAAAAATATTAAAGCCAGAATTGAACCAGGGGCAATTATACGAGAGGGAGTTAGAATAGATGAAAAAGTTGTAATTATGATGGGATCAGTTATTAACATAGGAGCAGAGATTGGAAAGAGTTCTATGATTGATATGAATGCAGTAATAGGTGCTAGAGGAATAATAGGGGAAAATGTACACATAGGAGCTGGAGCAGTAGTAGCAGGAGTATTAGAGCCACCTAGCAAAACACCTGTCATTATTGAAGATAATGTATTAGTTGGTTCAAATGCAGTAATACTTGAAGGTGTTAAAATAGGAAAAGGGGCAGTAGTGGCTGCTGGATCTGTAGTTACAAAAGATGTACCTAGTAACTCCGTAGTTGCTGGTTCTCCTGCAAAGGTGATAAAAACCAAAGATCATAAGACATTGGAAAAAGTTCAAATTGTAGAAGACCTAAGAGGTAATTAAAGTGGAAAATATTTTTAAAGAAGATAAAAAGTATATTTTAAATGTTTACAATAGAATAAACTTAGAAATTGTTAAATCAAAAGGTTCATATTTATATGATAAAGATGGTAATAAGTATTTAGATATGTTTAGTGGTCTCTCAGTGAATAATATAGGTAATAGCAATGAAAAAATTATTCAGGCTATATTAAAACAAAGTTCCGATTACATACATCTTTCAAATTATTTTGTGAGCAAATCAGTAGTTAACTTGGCTAAATTATTAGTGGAAAATACTTATGCATCTAAAGTGTTCTTTACTAATTCAGGAACAGAATCTAATGAAGCAGCAATAAAGATTGCTAGAAAATTTGGAAGTTCTATTAACAAAGGAAAAACTCATATATTATCAGCTTATAATTCTTTTCATGGAAGAACCCTAGGAAGTCTTTCTTTAACAGGACAAGAAAAATATCAAAAAAGTTTCCAACCTCTTTTATCAAATATAGATTATTTTACATACAACAATATTAAAGATTTAAAACAAAAAGTTAATGAGAAAACATGTGCTGTATTTATTGAACTTATACAAGGAGAAGGAGGTATAATAGAGATAGATAATTCTTTTGTAAAGTGTTTAAATGAATTATCAAAGCAGTATAATTTTTTAATTATTGTTGATGAAATACAAACTGGATTAGGTAGAACAGGAGAGTTATTAACATCTAATTATCATGATATTAAACCTCATATTACTACACTTGCAAAATCATTAGGTGGAGGACTACCTTTAGGTGCCGTCCTTGTAAGCAAAAAAGTGGAAGATATTCTAAGTAAAGGAGACCATGGCAGTACATTTGGTGGCAATCCTGTTTCTTGTGCGAGTGGCGAAGTTGTAGTAAATAAAGTATTAGAAAAAGACTTTAAAAAAAGTTTAAGAAGAAAAAGTAATTATTTATTGAATAAACTATATATACTTAAATACAAATATCCAGATATAATTAAAGATATAAGAGGTAAAGGTTTGATGATTGGTATTGATGTAGGTAAATATGCCTTTATTATAAAAGAAAAAGCATTGGAGCAAAAATTAATTATTAATATTACAAATGAAACAGTAATTAGATTATTACCTCCACTAAATATAGATACTAAAGAAATAGATGAATTTTTAGATATATTTGAGGTGATAATCAGTGAAAGAATATGAGGACATTTTATATAAAGAAATAAATAAAGAGATGATAAAAGTAAGAAAGTACCTTCATCAGATTCCAGAAATAGGGTTTAAAGAATTTAAAACATCATCATTTATAAAATCAAAACTAAAAGAATTTGGGTATGAGGTAGAGATTACTGCAAAAACAGGAATTATAGCATTTATTAAAGGCAAAACAACTGGTGAAGCTATAGCATTTAGAGCAGATATGGATGGGTTGATGATTAATGAAGACTCAGAAATAGATTTCTCTTCAGAACATCCAGGAAGAATGCATGCATGTGGTCATGATGGACATATGGCTGTTTTACTTGGGTTAGCAATGTTTTTATCAAGATTAAATAATATAAATAAAGATATATTATTAATATTTCAGCCAGCAGAAGAAGGACCTGGTGGAGCAAATATTATTGTAAATGAAGGTATTTTAGATAAATATAATGTTAAGTATATTTTTGGGTTACATATTTTCCCGGAAATAAAAGAAGGTAAAATTGGTATTGCTTCAGGACCTATAATGGCTCAAAGTGGTGAATTTGATATTTTTATTAATTCTAAAAATAGTCATGGTGCTATGCCACACTTAGGAATTGATGGTATATATATATCTAGTTTATTAATACAATCTTATCAAAGTATTATAAGTAGAAATATAGATCCCAATGAAACTGCAGTATTAACTATTGGTAAAATTTCAGGAGGCAGTGCTAGAAATATAATTGCTGGTAAAATTAAATTAGAAGGAACAATAAGAGCCTTTAATTTAGATATTTATAATAAAATTAAAAGTAGAATTCATGAAATAAATAAAGGGATTGAACTAATGTATCATATTAATATTGATACGCAAATAAGAGATTTTTATCCCCCAGTTATAAATGATAAGTATTTATATAATATAGTTAAGAAATCTTTAAGTAGTAAAGAGGTAATAGAAATGGAACCCCTTATGATATCTGAAGATTTTTCTTACTATCAAGAGAAAATAGCAGGTTTTTTCTTTTTATTAGGTTCAAAAAATGAAATTAAAGGTTATGATTATCCTCTTCATAGTTCTAAATTCAACTTTGATGAAAAAATATTGTTAACTGGTTTAAAAACTTATATAAAAATATTAAAAACATTAAAAATAACTTGAAAGTCAGAAAAAATTTCTGGCTTTTTATTTAATATAGCTTGATTAAGGTCATAATTATCGAATAAAATATAAGTAAGATATATTAATAATATTAAAAAAGGAGAAATTAATGAATAATTATATTGATTTACGGTCTGATACTGTTACTCAACCTACTCAATCTATGAGAGATGCAATGTATAATGCAGAAGTAGGAGATGATATATTAGGAGATGATCCTACTGTAAAAAAGCTTGAAAAAATATCGGCTGACATTTTAGGTAAAGAAGATGCTTTATTTGTAACTTCTGGAACACTTGCAAATCAGATAGCCGTCATGACATTTACAAACAGAGGGGAAGAAGTGATTGTTGGTAATACTTCTCATATATATAATTTGGAAGTAGGAGCCCTTGCAGCAATTTCTCAGGTTCAAACTAGACCTATAGATGTAGAAAATGGATATTATGATATAGATAAAATGGAAAATTTAATTCAAAATAAAGGAATTCAAAATGCAAAAACAGGACTTATTTGCATTGAAAACACAAATAACTTAAATGCAGGTTTTATTGTACCTATAGAAAATATAAATGAAGTATGTAAATTAGGAAAAAAACATGATATACCAGTTTATATGGATGGAGCTAGAATTTTTAATGCAGCAGTAGCTTTAGATATAGAGGTTAAAGATATAGTGAAGAATGTAGATGCAGTAATGTTTGCCCTTACAAAAGGACTTTGTGCACCTTTTGGAGCAATACTTGCTGGAGATAGAAAGTTTATAGAAAAAGCAAGGTGGATAAAACAAAGATTAGGAGGGGGATTTAGACAAATTGGATTTTTAGCAGCTCCTGCTATAGTGGCACTTGAAACAATGATACCTAGATTAAAAGAAGATAATAAAAATGCAAAATTATTAGGGGAAAGGTTAGCGGGAATAGAAGGATTAGATGTAAATGTAGATAATATCCATACATCAATATTAACAGCTTCAGTAAGAGGGTTACCAATAACTATAAATGAATTTTTAGATAAGTTAAAAGAAAATAAAATTAAAGCAAAAAGAATATCGGATGATAGATTTAGGATGGTTACTCATTTAGGAGTTGGAGAAAAAGAAATAGAACAAGTTATAAAGGTGGTTAGAAAAATAATAAATGACATATAGATTGGAGGGAGTAAAATGGAAAGAAGAAAATATTTACAAATACCAGGTCCAACAAATGTACCAGATAGAATTCTTAGAAGTTTATCTAAGCCATTATTGAATCATAGAGGAAAAGAATTTGAAAAATTGGTAGATTATTGTGTAAAAGGATTAAAAAAGATCTATAGGACAGAAAATGATATTTTGATATTTCCAAGTTCAGGAAGTGGAATATTAGAAGCTTCTATAGTTAATTTATTTTCTAGAGGAGATACAATAGCTATAGTTAAATTAGGTGTATTTAGCGATAGAATGGATTCAATTGCAGAGAGTCATGACTTAAATATAATACCAATAGAAAAAGAATGGGGAGAAGCTGTAACTAAAAGTGATATAAAAAAGGTTCTAGAAAATGATAAAGATAAAGAAATAAAAGCAATATGTTTACCACATAATGAAACATCAACAGGAGTTAAAAATGATATTAAAAGCATTTCTGAAATTATAAAAGAATTAAATCATCCAGCATTAATTGTTGTAGATGCAATAAGTTCTCTTGCCTCCTTAGAGCTTGAAACAGATGGCTGGAACTTAGATGTAGTTGTATCTTCATCACAAAAAGGACTTATGTTACCACCAGGACTTGGTATAGTATCAATTAGTAAAAGAGCATGGGACTTAATAGAAAAATCTACTATGAGTAAATGGTATTGGGACTTTAAAGCAGTAAAAGAAAGAATGAAAGGAAATCAATTCCCATATACACCTTCAACTTCATTATTATTTGGCTTAAAAGAATCTATAGATATGCTTTTAGATGAAGGATTAGAAAATGTATGGAATAGACATGGACTCATGACTACTGCTATTAGAAATTCATCTAAAGCAATGGGACTTAAATTACTTGCAAGGGATAAAGATGCTTCAAATACAGTTACAGCCATATTTTTACCGAAAGGAATTAAATATATTGATTTAGCTAGAGTGTTAAGCGAAGATTACAATATAATAATTGGTGGTGGGCTTAAAAAGCTAAGGGAAAAAATATTTAGAATTGGGCATTTAGGATCTCTTCACCATGTAGAAGTATATGGAATAATGGGTGCATTAGAAATGGCCCTATATAAATTAGAATATGAAGTAGAATTAGGAACTGCTGCAAAATCAGTTGCTGAAACATTTTTAGAAGATAAATAACTTGAAAATTCAAATATCCTTAAACAATTGTTTAAGGATATTTTCATTATGTTATAATATATTTATTATAGTTAACTCAAAATAATTTTAAAAGGAGAATACTATGTCATATAAATTTAATCCAAAAAATAAGAAAAAATTAGATAATATTGATAGAAGAAGATCTTTACCACCAAAAGAAACTTTGGAAAAATTATATTTAAAAGAAGGAGACTATATTGCCGATATTGGTTGTGGAATAGGATATTTCACATTTCCAGCTTCAGATATAGTTAAGAGTACAGGGAAGGTTTATGCTATTGATATATCACAAGATATGCTTCAAGATGTAGAAGAAAAAATAAATAATAAGGATATAGATAATATTCAGGTTATAAAAGGAGAAATATCAGAATTAAAAGATAATAGTGTAAATTATATTTTTATAAGTAATGTTCTTCATGAAATTGATAATAAGGATAAATTTTTTAATGATTTAAAGAGAGTATTACAGAGTAACGGTAGAATTTCAATAATTGAGTGGAAAAAAATCAAAATGGATATTGGTCCATCATTAGAACATAGAGTATCTCAGGAATGGTTAAAGGATAAATTATTCTATATAGGTTTTAAGGATTTGGAAATTATTAATATAAATGATAATTTATATTCAGTGACAGGAAAATTATAAAAAGTATTGGAGGAATGAAAATGTATAGTTTTATGAATGATTATAGTGAAGGTGCTCATCCAAAAATATTAGAAAATCTTACTAAATATAATTTAGAGCAAAACATAGGATATGGACAAGATAAACATAGTGAAAAAGCAAAAAAACATATAATAAAATTCATTCAAAATGATAATGTGGATATTCATTTTATACCAGGTGGAACACAAACTAACTTGCTTGCAATATCAAGTTTTTTAAGACCTCATGAAGCTGTAATAGCTGCTGATACTGGACATATTAATGTACATGAGACAGGTGCTATTGAGACTACAGGACATAAGGTAATTGCTATGGAATCTAAAAATGGAAAATTAAGTATAGAATCTATTAAAAAAGCTTTGGATTATCATAGTGATGAGCATATGGTAAAACCTAAAATGGTATATATATCTAATTCTACAGAGTTGGGTACTATATATACAAAAAGAGAATTAAATGATATAAAGAAAATATGTAATGAAAATAATTTGTTATTATTTTTAGATGGAGCACGCCTTGGTTCTGCTCTTACTTGCAAAGAAAATGATTTATCTTCAAAAGAAATATCTAATTTGGTAGATGCTTTTTATATAGGAGGAACTAAAAATGGAGCATTACTTGGTGAAGCTTTAGTTATATGTAAAGATGAATTAAAAGAAGATTTTAGATATCTTATTAAACAAAGAGGAGCTCTTATGGCTAAAGGTTTTGTAGCTGGGATTCAATTTGAAACATTATTTGAAGATGACCTATTTTTTTCCCTAGCAAATCATGCTAATAAAATGGCAGAAAAAATAGCAAATTCACTAGAAAATCTAGGCTATAATTTTTATGCACCACCTATGACAAATCAATTATTTCCTATATTATCAAACGACATATTAGAAAATTTATCAAAGGAATTTTTATATTCAATTGAGGCAAGAGTAGATAAAGACAATAGTGCAGTACGATTTGTAACATCATGGGCAACTACTGAAGAATCAGTTAATAAATTAATAAGCTTTTTTAAAAGTTTATAGTGGAGGTAATTGTATGTCAAAATTTTATGCAGAAATAGCTAGATATTATGATTATATTTTTCCTTTATCAGTAGAGAAATTAAACTTAATAAATGATTTGGCTGGAAACAATTCAAAAGACATTTTAGATGTGGCCAGTGGTAGTGGTTTATATTCAAAAAAATTAAGTGATAATGGATATAATGTAACTGCTATTGATTTAGACAATGAAATGATAAATAAATTAAAAGAAAAAGATAAAAAGATAGATGCAAAAGTTTTAAATATGCTAGATATAGAAAAGTTAAATAAAAAGTTCGATTTAATTTTTAGTATTGGTAATTCTATAGTTCATTTAGAAAATAATGAAATGATAAAAAAGTTTTTGTATTCAGTTAAAAATTCTTTAAATGAAAATGGGAAATTATTAATACAAATAGTTAATTACGATAGAATATTAGAAAAAAATATTAAAAGACTACCAACTATAAAAAATAATGAAGAAAGTTTAGTATTTGAAAGATATTATGAATATTTAGAGCAAGAACATAAAATAAATTTTAAAACCATATTAAAAGTAAATAATAGCACTTTTGAAAACAATGTATTATTACATCCAATAACATCTGAAGAAATAAAAGGACTATTAAAGGAAGTAGGATTTTCTAGTATTAATTTTTATGGAGATTTTACTCAAAGTAATTATGAACCTATAGATTCATTTCCTTTAATAATAATAGCTAAAAAATAATACAAAATCTTATATGAAAGAGAGAGAATAAATATGAAGTTAAGCAATGACAAATTAAAATTATTAACTAATGATTTAGTGAAATGGATAAGAGAAATGATGAGTAGTACTGGTGGAGAAAAAGCTATAATTGGTATATCAGGTGGAAAAGATAGCTCTGTGGTTGCAGGACTATGTGTAAGAGCATTGGGAAAAGAGAATGTGTTAGGAATTTTAATGCCTCATGAAGTGCAATATGATATAAATTATTCTCATGAAATATGTGATTTTTTGGGTATAAAATATAAAGAAGTATCTATTACTCCTATGATGAAAAGTTTTTATGAAGTTTTAGAAGATACAAAAGGTGATTTTATAGATAATATATCGGAACAAACAAAATTAAATTTACCTCCAAGAATTCGTATGACTTTACTTTATGCTATAAGTCAATCTATATATAATGGTAGGGTAATAAATACAAGTAATTTATCTGAAGATTGGGTAGGGTATGCCACAGTTTATGGAGATACTACAGGAGCATTTTCACCTCTTGCAACTCTTACAACTGATGAAGTTATACAAGTAGGTAGATATATAGGAATTCCAGAGAAATTTATTATTAAAACTCCAGAAGATGGACTTACAAAAAAAACAGATGAAGATGTACTAGGATTTAGTTATGACACTTTAAATCGTTATATAAGAGAAGGGAAAATAGATGATAAAGGTATAAAAAATAAGATTGATAAAATGCATAAATATAGTAGATTTAAATTTACTCCAATTCCTATATATAATTCATATTTACCTATAAAAGCAAAAGAATTAGGAAATTTTTATAATGATAAAAAATAAAATAGTATATTTAGCAGCTGTAATATTTTCTATAATTACAGGACTATCTTATTTTTTTAATAAAGTTGCTCTTGAAACTTCAGAACCTATAGATATATTAGCCCATAGGTTTACTTCAGCATTTTTAGGACTTTTAATAGGCATATTATTTGGCTTTATAAAAGTGAATTTAACAAAAGAAAAAATCAAAAAAATATTACCCCTTGCACTTTTTAATCCATTATTATATTTTGGACTCCAGACAACAGGACTCCAGTATGCTACTTCAGTTGAAGGAGGAATATTGTTAGCATCATCACCAATATTTACATTACTATTAGCTTCTTATTTTTTAAAAGAAAAAAGTACATTAAGTCAAAAAATATTCATTATTTTATCTGTATCTGGAGTTGTTTATATAACTATTATGAAAGGTGTAACATTTGATTTTAATAATATTTTAGGAGTGGTACTTTTACTTTTATCAGCAATATCAATTGCATCATATAATGTAGTTGGTAGAGTACTTAATAAGAACTTTTCAAATATGGAAATAAGCTTTGTGATGATATCTATTAGTTTTATAATATATAATATTATTGCTATAGTAAAACATATAATGTCAAATGATTTATTAAATTATTTTACCCCATTTACAAATATTGATTTCACTATTTCTGTAGTATATCTTGGAGTATTATCTTCTTTGGTTTCATCGCTTATTAATAATTATGTATTATCAAATATTGAAGCTTCAAAAATGAGTGTATTTGCTAATTTAGCGACGGTTATATCTATCTTTGCAGGAGTTATATTTTTAAATGAGCATTTATATTATTATCATATTATAGGATCCATTTTTATAATTGGAGGAGTATTAGGGGTTAATTTTAGTGAAAGTATAAAGTTTAAAATAGTAAAATTCAATAAAGGTACAGACTATTAAAAACTGATAGCATATTATAAGTTTTTAATAAATAATCTAAATCATATGGTATAATAAAATAGACTTTTAATTATTTAAATATAAGAGAGGTAAAAAATGAAATTTATTAAAAAGATTTTATTAAATAGGATATTAGTCATAGGTATCTCTATATTGGCACAGCTTTTTGCTCTTATATGGGCAACATTGAAATTTCAAGATTATTTTGTGCTCTTTTATGCAATTAGCATTATAATTAGTATAGGAGTCGTATTATTTATAATAAACGACCCAATAAATCCTGCTTATAAAATAGCTTGGATAATACCTATATTATTATTTCCTATATTTGGAGGATTATTTTATATATTTTTTGGCGGCAATAAAGTAAATAAAAGAGATAAAAAAAGGATGAAATTTATAGAACATAAAATGAAACAATGTTTACCACCTGATAGAGATATATTAAAAGAAATAGAATTAATTGATAAAGATGCAATGAATCAATCTAGTTATTTACAAAATTCTGCTTATGGACCACCTTTTAAAGATACCTTCACTGAATATTTTCCTATTGGTGAGCTAAAGTTTAAAAGATTAAAGGAAGAATTAAAAAAAGCTAAAGAATTTATATTTTTAGAGTACTTTATTATTTCTGAAGGAAAGATGTGGGATGAAATATTAGAAATATTAAAGGAAAAAGCATCAGAAGGTATAGATATTAGAATAATATATGATGACTTTGGGTGTGTATTAACTTTGCCTTATGGATATGATAAAAAATTAGAAAGTATGGGCATAAAGTGTGCAATTTTCAATCCACTTATACCAGTTTTATCGCCAAAACTTAACAATAGAGATCATAGAAAAATAGCAATAATAGATGGTCATACTGGTTTTACAGGTGGAATAAATCTAGCAGATGAATATATAAATGTTATTGATAGATTTGGACATTGGAAAGATTCAGCTATTATGCTTAAAGGAGATGCTGTATGGTCTCTTACTGTAATGTTTTTATCTATGTGGGATTATATGAAAGGAATAGATGAAGATTTTAATAAATTTAAAAAAGAAAAAGTACATATTGATTATAAGAAACAAAAAGGATATATACAACCCTTTACTGATAATCCATTAGATGATGAAACTGTTGGTGAGATAACATATCTTAATTTAATAAATAAAGCAAAAGATTACATATATATTACTACACCATATTTAATTATAGACAATGAAATGGTAGTAGCTCTTACTTCTGCTGCAAAAGCTGGAATAGATGTGAAGATTATTACACCTCATAATCCTGATAAATGGTATGTTCATGCAGTTACACGTTCTTTTTATAAATTGCTTATTGAAAAAGGAATAAAAATATATGAATATATTCCTGGGTTTATTCATTCTAAAAATTTTGTTGTTGATGATAATTATGGAGTAGTAAGTACAATTAATATGGATTATAGAAGTTTATATTTACATTTTGAATGTGGAGTATGGATGTATAAAACAGACAGCGTTTATGATATGAAAAAAGATTTTTTAGATACACTAGAGCTTTGTAAGGAAATTACTTATGAAGAAGCAACTGATATTAAGCTTCATAGAAGATTAGGCAGATCAATACTAAGAGCATTTTCACCTCTTATGTAAATTTAATATTTAAACTATTTTACTTATGAATAAAGTTTTAAAACATAGGAAAAATAAGTTTAAGGAGGTGTATTTTATATGCTAAGTTTAACCCAAAAAGAACAGACATTATTACAAGATCAAAAAAGTCATGAAGAAATGTGTATTAAGAAATATACAAAATATGCAAATGAAGCTGGAGACCCAGAATTAAAACAGCTTTTTAATGAATTGGCATCTCAAGAGAGAGAGCATTTAAATACTGTAAATCAAATATTAAATGGTCAAGTACCAAATGTAAACTCACAAAGTAATTCTAATAATTCACAAAATAAAATAACACAATTTAGCGGTAATAATATGAATAATCAGCAAGATGCTGATTTATGTCAAGATTTACTTTCAACAGAAAAATATGTTTCAAGCACATATAATACAACGATATTTGAATGTAAAGATACTAATGTAAGAAAAGCATTAAATCACATTCAAAAAGAAGAACAAGAACATGGTGAAAAGATATATAATTATATGCAGGCTAATGGAATGTATAGTTAGTAACAAATAATAAAGGATGTATGAAAATCATACATCCTTTATTATTTAAGCTTTATTTATTGAACCAAAAAGCTCCATTTTTTCTTTTACTATTTCTTTAACAGCTTCTGTACCAGGAGCGAGAAGTTTTCTAGGATCAAATCCTTTACCTTCTAAATCTTTTCCTTCTTCAATATATTTACGAGTTTCAGCTGCAAATGCCCATTGACATTCAGTATTTACGTTTATTTTTGCAACTCCAAGACTTATAGCCTTTTTAACCATATCTTCAGGAATACCTGTTCCACCATGTAATACTAAAGGAACATCATTTGTAATATCATCAATTTGTTTTAATACATCGAAATCTAGACCTTTCCAATTTTCAGGATATTTACCATGTATATTACCAATTCCAGCCGCAAGTATAGATACACCTAAGTCAGCAATAGTTTTACATTCATTAGGATCAGCTACTTCACCAGAACCTATAACACCATCTTCTTCACCACCAATTGAACCTACTTCTGCTTCAACTGAAATTCCTTTAGATTGTGCAATTCTTATAATTTCTTTTGTTTTTTCTATATTTTCATCTATATCATAATGAGAACCATCAAACATTACAGATGAAAATCCAGCATCCATAGCTTTTTGTGCACCTTCATAGCTACCATGATCTAAGTGAAGTGCTACAGGAACAGTTATATTTAACTCTTCAAGCATACCATTTACCATACCTACTACAGTTTTAAATCCCCCCATATATTTTCCTGCACCTTCAGATACACCTAAAATTACTGGAGAACTATTTTCTTGTGCTGTAAGTAATACAGCCTTAGTCCACTCTAAATTATTTATATTAAAGTGTCCTACAGCATATCCTTCCTTATGTGCTTTTTTCAACATATCATCTACTGTAACTAACATTAAAAAACCTCCTAAAGTTTACTGAATACCTACATATATATTACCACATATAAAGAAAATATAAAACTTAAAATTTTATTGACCAATATAGTCAGAGTATGCTATAATTAAACTGACCAGTAAAGTCAATATAAAACAAAAGGATGAATAATAATATGGAAACAATATTAGAGAAAATTGATATAGAAAAAAGAGATAGAATAATAAATAGCGCATTAGAAGAGTTTAGTAAGAACAATTTTGAAAAGGCTTCAACAAATAATATTGTAAAGAGAGCTCAAATATCTAAAGGATTACTATATCATTATTTTGGAACAAAACAAAAACTTTATGAATTTTTAAAAGAATTTAGCATAAAAAAAACAATAGAGAATATAGAAAGTAACATTAATTGGGATGAAAAAGATTTTTTATTAAGATTAAAACAAGTTGGAATCATAAAGCTTAAAATGAGTGATAGATATCCTTATTTGTTTAATTTTTTTTCAAGAATATTTGAAAATGCATCAGTTGAAGACATGAAAAAATTAAGTGATAAATATTCTTTAGGTTTAATAGATAAGATATATACTCAAAATATTGATTTTTCTTTATTTAGAGATGATATTGATAAACAAAAGGCTTTTACTATAATAAATTGGACATTTGAAAAATATGGTGAGCAAAAAATTTTAGAGATTAGAAATTCTAATGAAAAAATAAATTATAAAATCATTGAAAAGGAAGTAGATGAATATATTGAAATATTTAGAAAATCTTTTTATAAATAATAGTATTAAACAAACTTAAGTATTTAAAAGGGGGTAATATAGTTGATTAGTGTAAAAAATTTATATCATTCATACAATAAAGATGATAATTATTCAGTAAAGAATGTAAGTTTTAATGTGGATAAAGGTGAAATATTTGGATTTTTAGGTCCATCTGGAGCAGGAAAATCAACTACTCAAGGTATTCTTACAGGACTTTTACAATTACAAAAAGGTGAAGTTGAAGTTGCAGGATACGATATAAAGAATATTTCATCAAAAATGTTTAATAAAATAGGAATGAGTTTTGAACAATCAAATGTATATAGTAAACTTACAGCAAAAGAAAATCTAGACTTTTATAGTAAATTATTTGAC
Organism: Senegalia massiliensis; assembly: GCF_009911265.1. Lineage (NCBI taxonomy): Bacteria > Bacillati > Bacillota > Clostridia > Eubacteriales > Clostridiaceae > Senegalia > Senegalia massiliensis. Next base: position 33,527 of record NZ_QXXA01000017.1, read on the forward strand.
GTAAAAACTGTAGATAGTATGAAATTACTTAAACTAGTAGGATTAGACGGTAAAGAAAATATTAGAGCAGGAGATTTTTCAAAGGGAATGAAACATAGATTAACATTTGCAAGATCTATGATAAATAATCCTGAACTTTGGTTTTTAGATGAGCCTACAACTGGCCTTGATCCTGCTATAGCTTCAAATATAAAAGATATTATAAAGCAAAAAAACAAAGAAGGAGTTACAATATTTTTAACTACTCATAATATGTTTATAGCAGATGAGCTTTGTGATAGAGTAGCATTTATTGTAGACGGTGAAATAAAATTAATAGATTCACCTAAAAACTTAAAATTACAATATGGAGAAAAACTTGTAGAAGTTGAATATATAAAAGAAAAAGAGATAATCACAGAAACTTTTTCAACTATTTTAGATAAAGATAAAAATTCTATTAAAAATATAATTGAAAATTATCAAATACAAACAATGCATACAAAAGAAGCTACACTTGAAGAAATCTTTATAAAAGTTACAGGAAGGGAGCTAAAGTAAAATGAAATTATGGCATAGCTTTCTAAAGGAAATGAAGTTAGCTTTTCGTGGGTTTTATATTTATATAGAAATTTTCATAGCAATATTACTTCTTGTAATAGTTCTAACAGTAGTGCCTGAAAATTTTAGTTCAAAGAGTGAAGAGTATATTTATTTAAATTTACCTGATAACATAAGAGAGAATTATATAGGTGGTATAAAACAATTAGATTTAGATAATAAAAAGGAAGTAAAAAAGATTGGAATAGATGATAAGGAAATAGAGGCAGATATTTATGAAACTAGCGATAAAGAAATATATATATTAAATAGTGAACAACAAATCAGAGATATATCAGAAAAGGACCAAAAATTTGGTGTGGTAGTTAATATGAAAGACAATAAACTACATTATGAATATTATATTCAAGGTTATGAAAAAGAAAAACTTAAAAATTTATATCTAATAAGCAATGTAGAAAACACAGAGGCTTTAAGAGAAAGTATAGATAATCAAGATATCAGACCTTTATCTATAGGTGAAGAAAAATTAACTGATAGAGAAAATTTACTTCCTACATTTTTAACTTTTAATGGAAGTTTAATGGGACTTTTTATAATAGCAGCATATGTATTTCTAGATAAAGATGAAGGTGTAATAAAAGCTTATGCAGTTACAGCATCTAGTGTAAAAGAGTATCTTTTAAGTAAGACAATGGTCCTTTTATTAACTACTTTAGTGACTAGTTTAATAATGGTTATACCTGTTATGGGTTTAAGAGCAAATTATTTTTTAATGATATTATTTTTAATAGCAACAACATTATTTTCCTCATCATTAGGGTTATTAATAGCAAGCTTTTATGATAATATAATGCAAGCATTTGGTACTATTTATATAATTATTATAATATTAATATTACCAGCTATTGCTAATATGATACCTTCTTGGAATCCAGGTTGGATGAAATTTTTTCCTACTTATCATATGATAGCAGTTTTTAAAGAGATTATTTTAGAGAATCAAGATATAAGATATGTATTGTTAGCTTCTTTAGGTTTCTTATTATTAGGTATAGTATTATTTACACTAGCTAATAGAAGATATAAATCTACGCTTACAGTTTAAAAGAAAGGGGGATATTATGATTAAGAAAATATGGAATATCTTTAAACGAGATTTAAAAGTTAATAAAAGGAATTTTTTATCACTATATTTAATATTATTTCCTATAATAATAGCAATAGGAATAAACATATTTGCTCCAGGGATAGAAGATACTACTGTAAATTTAGCTCTTTTAAAAGAACAAAATGAAAGTCAAATTAGATTCTTTAAAGACTTTGCAAATGTAGAAACCTTTAAAACAAAAGAGGATATAGAAAAAAGAGTACGTGAAAGGGACAATATAATTGGTATAATTCCTGATGGTAACGACTATTATATAATGCCAGAAGGAGATGAGCCACAAGAATTAATAGATCTTGCTAAAACATTAAATTCTCTTTATGAATTAGATGTAAATATAGAAGATACAAATGTAGAATTAATTGATTTAGGAAAAGAAGTTCCACCATTAAAACAAACTTTAGTAAACGGAGTGTTGCTTTTAATTGCAGTTCTCGGTGGTATGTTAATATCTTTTAATATAGTAGAAGAAAAAACAGATAATACAACAAGTGCCATAAATGTAACCCCTACCACAAGGAATCAATTTATTTTAGGTAAAAGTATAATCGGTATATCTTTTGTAATATTTGGTTCTCTTTCAGTGGTTTTAATTACAGGATTTACTGATATTAATTATTTGCAATTGTTAACAATGATTTTAGTAGGTTCAATTATAAGCTTACTTTTAGGTTTTATTCAAGGTATCAATAATAGTGATGTAATGAGTGCAGCAGCAAGTATAAAAGTACTGTTTTTACCACTGATAGGTTCAGTATTAGCTATAGAATTATTATCAGATAAATGGCAGAATTTTTTTTACTGGATACCATTTTATTGGTCTTATAAAGGAAATAAACTAGTTTTAAGTGGAACAGGTAATTGGTCACAAATATTGATTTATTCTGCTATAGTCTTAATTATTTCTTTTGTAGTATATTTAGCTCTTCATAAAAAAATAAGGAAAGGGCTTGAATAAAATAAAGGGAGGAATTTATATGAATATTTATCCACTTTTAGGACTACTTGCAATAGTATATGCTTTATTTGTATTATATATAGCAATAAAAAAACCAAATTCAATTTGGAATATGACAAAGATTAAATTATTTAAAAAGCTGTTAGGTGAAAAGGGTACAGTTACATTCTTTGTTATTTGGGGAATATTGTTTATAGGACTTGGAGTTTGGTTATTTACTCTTTAAAGAATATGTAGAAAACTATCAGAAAATTTCTGGTAGTTTTTTATTTTATTTAAAAAATGATATAATGAAAATATTTAGTAAAGAATATAAATTGAAAAAGAAATATGTTGATTTATTAATTAATAATATATAGGATGTGAAAAATTATGAATGGTACCATAAGAGACAATGTAAAAAAAGGAATAAAAGTAAAGGTTGTTCAAAAACAAGATCAAAAAACTGGAAAACTTACTGAAGGAATTGTAAAAGATATTTTAACTAATTCAAGAAAACATCATCATGGTATAAAAGTAAGATTAGAAAGTGGTATTGTAGGTAGAATAAAAGAAATATTATAGTTAATTGATATAAAATATATTTTTTTATATAATTAATTTATAAACAAATGATAGGGTATTTTTAATAGAAATAAAAAGATATTATTATATTTAGTGAAATGAATGAAATATTAGTTATAGCTGTAATTAAATAAAATTGTTAAGAAGGAGAGTTTTATGGGAAAACATTATGGTAACTTACAAAGAATTGTAGGTGGAATAAGAAAATATGCAATTACTCCAGATATTCCAGGTGGGTTTATAACTGTAGAGAAATTAGAGAAGATAACACGTGTTGCTAAAAAATATAATGGGATAATTAAGCTTACTTCAGGTCAAAGAATACTTATAACAAATTTATTTGAAGAAGACTTACCTGCTATTTGGGAAGAACTTGATATGGAACCAGCAGTTTTATCTCAAAATTCAGTAAAAAATGTAGAAATGTGTCCAGCAGGGTTTTGTAAGAGAATGAAATATAATACAATTGGTCTTGGAATGAAATTATATAGAAAATACCAAAAGCAGGATATGCCTTGTAGGACAAAGATAGGTGTAGCAGGCTGTAGAAATGCATGTGGAAGTGTTTATAGTAAAGATATAGGAGTAATGACAGATTTTAATGGTTTACTTACTCTCACTGCAGGTGGATCTGGTGGATTTAACCCAAGAATGGCAGACATAATAAAAAAAGATTTGACAGAAAATGAAATTTTAGATTTAATTGATAAATTATTCATTTATTATAAAGATAATGCTGAGATGGGTGAAAAATTGGGTTTTATGATAGATAGAATAGGTATTGAAAAATTTAAGAAAGATCTGAATAATATGTAAGAAAATTAAGAGCTGAAAATAAACCAGCTCTTAATTTTCTATATAGGAGGATATATATATGTTTCATAAGCCAAAAGTTGTAGTAAGTAAATGTTTAGGATTTTCTAAATGTAGATATAATGGTCAGGTAATACAAGATGATTTTGTAGATAAATTAGGAGAGTATGTACATTATATAACAGTCTGTCCAGAAGTTGAGATAGGACTTGGAATTCCTAGAAAGTCTATTAGATTAGTATTGGAAGATAATGAAATAACTCTTTTTCAACCAGAAACTAAAAATGAATATACAAATAAAATGAAAAAGTTTACTGATGACTTTTTAAGCTCTTTAAAAGATGTAGATGGATTTTTACTTAAAGGAAGATCTCCATCTTGTGGAATAAAAGACACTAAAATTTATGATGGTAAAAAAAACCCTAATGTACTTAGGAAAGGGGATGGAATATTTGCAAAAGAAGTATTGAAAAAATATCCTTATTTAGCTATTGAAGGAGAAGGAAGACTTACAAATTTTAAAATCAGAGAGCATTTTCTTGCACATCTATATACTATGAATAGATTTAAAATAGTAGAAAAAGAAAGAACAATGAAATCTTTAGTAGATTTTCATAGTAAGAATAAATATTTATTAATGGCTCATAATCCAGAAATATTAAAAGAATTAGGCAGAATTGTAGCAAACCATGATAAATTAGATATAGAAACTATTTTTAAAAATTATAAATTTAATTTAGGGAAAGCTTTGAAAGACTTACCTAAGAAAACCAATTATATAAATGCTCTTATGCATATATTTGGATATTTTTCCTATGAATTATCTAAACAAGAAAAGAAGTTTAGTTTAGATTTATTAAATAAATATAGAAATGAAAGTATAGCTTTAAGTGTGCCATTAAATGTATTTAGAACATATGCAATAAAATATAATAAAAAATATTTATTAGAACAAACTATATGGTCATGTTATCCAGAAGGATTGATGAATTTAAAAGATAGTAAAAGAAATTAAAAGAAAATTAATTAAGGAAAATAATGAAGAAACATAAAAATAAATTCTTATAGTACTAGTAATATGCATAGATTATATTACTAGTACTTTTTTTATTGTCTAAAATTACTTTAAGAAAACTATAAACTGATAATCAAAGTGAAAGTAACACTTTATAATTATATTCATATTTTAATAAGGTAATGGACCTTTGTAGGTTATTTATAGAATTAAAATAGTATGTATATTTCATTTGATATAAAAATCAGTAGATAAAGTAATTGAAGAATTTATAAGATTCTAAAGGGGTTTGTGATAAATGAAAGGTCATCAGAATAAAAGTAGTATATATAGAAAATTTATAAAAAGATTAATGGATTTTATTTTGGCTTTGATGGCTATTATTCTTTTAAGTCCTGTGCTTGTAATTGTAGGTTTATTAGTTAAAATAAATCTTGGAAGTCCAATAATATTTAAGCAAAAGAGGCCAGGGTTGGATGAGAAACTTTTTACTATGTATAAGTTTAGAACAATGACAGATGAAAAGAATAATTATGGTGAACTACTACCAGATAGTACAAGACTAACAAAGTTTGGAGTTTTACTACGATCTACTAGTCTTGATGAATTACCTGAATTATTTAATATTCTTAGAGGTGATATGAGCATAGTAGGGCCAAGGCCATTATTAGAGGAATATTTGCCTTATTATACTGAAATTGAAAAATTAAGGCATTCACTTAGGCCTGGTTTATCAGGTTTAGCACAAATAAATGGACGGAATAATATTGATTGGAATACTAGATTAAGTTTAGATGTGGAATATGTTAAAAATATTTCCTTTATATTAGATATAAAAATTATATTAAAGACTATTGGAAAAGTAATTAAAAGAGAAGATGTAATTACTGAAGATAAGGAAATTTTCACAGATTTACAGACTGAGAGGACTGCTTCAGATGATGATAAAAATAAATAGAAAGTTCTTAAATTAAATCTTAAAGGAGTTTAAGAATGTACCAAACAAAAACAGTAGCAAAATCTGCTATGACAATCATGATATTTACTTTATTAAGTAAGTTGTTAGGATTTTTAAGAGAAGTACTAATAGCTACAAAATTTGGCTCAGGAATTGAAACTGATGCATATTTTGTAGCTAATACCGCTTGTAATTTTATAATTGGGGTTATTGGATACTCATTAACTATCACTTTAATCCCGATAATTTCAAATATGTCAGGAGAGAGGTTACATACTACTAAAATAACACATAATTCTTCTAATAGTTTAAAGTGTAACACAAATATAAATAACTATATGAATAGTATTGTAAATATAACTATTTTATTTTCTCTAGCTATTTCTATAACAACTTGGTTTATTTCACCAATACTTATAAAATTATTGGCTAAGGGCTTTGAGGGAGAACAATTTATATTGGCAGTAAAATTAACTAAAATAGGAGTACCTATTATTATTTTAACAGCTTGTAATAGTATTTTTTCTGGATTTTTACAGGGAAATCAAAAATTTAATATTAATGCTGCTATAGGGATACCTTCTAATGTAATATTTATTATATTTTTAATATTTTTTTCTCAGTCATTTGGTACAGAAGGATTGATGGTAGCTTCAGTTATTGCAATGTTAACTCAATTATTGTTGCAATTATACTCAGCTTATAAAATTAAATATTCTTATAAAATGAAAATAAAGTCTAAAGATGAATATGTAAAGAATACTTTCTATATGATTATACCAGTAATATTAGGATCTATGGTAAATAAAATTAATACTGTTGTAGATAAAACATTAGCTTCAGAACTAGTAAATGGAAGTATATCATCTTTAAATTATTCTAATATAATAAATTCTTTAATATTAAATATATTTGTAATAGGAATTACTACAGTAATATATCCTATACTCTCCAAAGAATTTATGAAGAAAAATATAAAATCCATAAAAATTATTTTAAAGAAAAGTATAAATATAATATTGATAGTAATTATACCTACAACTATAGGAATTATGATACTTTCTAAGCCTCTTATAATATTATTTTATGAAAGAGGTGCCTTTGATAGTAATGCAACTAAAATGACTTCATTAGCATTGGTGTTTTATTCAATTGGATTAGTTGGGATTAGTATCAGAAACATACTTGATAAAACATTTTATTCCTTTAAGGATACTAAAACTCCAATGATAAATGGAATACTAACTGTAGTGGTAAATATTATATTAAATTTAGCTTTAGTGAGATTTATGGCACATCTAGGATTAGCACTAGCTACAAGTATAGCTGAAATATTTGGTGCAATGCTACTTATTATTAGTTTAAGAAAAAAAATAGGAAGCTTTAGTATTAAATTTTATTCTAAATTTTTAATGAAATTAGGATTATCTGCAAGCATAATGGGCGTAATTGTTTATTTTACCTATAATTCATTAGACTATATGAATTATAACTTTATATTTAGATTGATAACATTACTAATTATTATTTTAATAGGTGCTATTATTTATATATTTTTATGTTATATTTTAAGAATTGAAGAAGTGAAAGTGTTTTTTAAATATATTAAAAGAAGGTACTTATAAGTATCTTCTTTTTTTAGTAACTAAATATTGATATTACACATATATTAAACATATATTAAACCATAGGTCTTATAACTATATGAGGTGATAAGTTATGAAAAAGGTTTTATTTGTAGCTACTATCGATGAACATATATTAGCTTTTCATACACCATATCTAAAATGGTTTAAAGAGCAGGGGGTTGAGGTTCATGTAGCATCCAATGGTAATTTTAATATACCATATGCAGACATTAAATATAATATTCCATTTTCTAGATCACCATTTAAATTAGATAACTTGAAATCATATAATAAGCTTAAAAAGATTATTAATAGTAACAGTTATAACTTGATTCATTGCCATACACCTGTAGGCGGAGTATTAACTCGAATAGCAGCAATACGATCTAGAAAGAGAAAGACTAAGGTTTTATACACAGCACATGGTTTCCATTTTTTTAAAGGAGCACCACTTAAAAACTGGCTGCTATATTATCCTATAGAAAAATGGTTGTCAAAACATACAGATACTCTAATTACTATAAATGAAGAAGATTATAAATTAGCTAAAAATAATTTTAAGACTAAATCAATAAAGTTAGTGAATGGTGTTGGTATAGATTTAAATAAATTTATTTCACAAACAATAGAAAGAAAGCAAGAATTACGAAAAAAATATGGATATAAACCTGATGATTTTATTTTAATATTTGCTGGAGAGCTTAACTATGGAAAACATCAAGATTTACTAATTAATGGAGTGAATCTATTAAAGAATAAAATGCCCAATATTAAACTATTATTAGCAGGCATGGGACCATTATATGAACAGTATAAAAAACAAATTAATGATTTAAATATTAATGATTATATTAAGTTATTAGGTTTTAGAAAAGACATCAATAATTTAATGATGTTATCAGACATTGCAGTTTCATCCTCTAGGCGTGAAGGGTTGCCTGTAAATGTTATGGAAGGAATGGCTACTGGATTGCCATTAATTGTTACAGATTGTAGAGGCAATAGTGATCTTGTAAATGATGGCGAAAATGGATTTATTATAGGAATTAATAACACTACTCAATTTAAAAATAAAGTTAATGAATTATTTCAATCAGAATCTCTTAGAAATAAATTTGGTAAAAGAAGTTTAGAATTAATTAAATATTATTCACTTGAAAACATACTTAATGATATGAAGGAGATATATTATGAACAATTCAGTTAAAATAAACACATCTTACGAGGAAAATATTTTTTATAACTCTAAAAAAAAACTATAGAAATATTATTGATTTTAATGGTAATCTTTTTTCACCATGGGAATAAAGACTTCGGCGCTAATATTTCATTATCTGATCTATTATTTCCAATTATTTTATATTATTTTATTTCTAGAAATAAAATAATATTAAATGGTGCTCATTTAATATATGGTTGTTTACTTGTTATAGTTGGATTATTAACATCATTTATATTTATTCCTATTACTATGAATATTGAACCAAATCCATCAGGTATTATTGAGGGATATATAAAATTATCTATAGTATTTTTATATTTTATATTAGGGTACTCTATTTGTAAATCTAAGCTAATAGAAAGCATGCTGAAGTGGTATTCCATTGCTGGAGTAATAATCGGTAGTATTGGAATAATTTCTTTGTTTATTAATTTAGGAAGCTTAAATAAAATATTTTATTTTGGTGATGTAAGATTTAGAGGAATTATGATAGACCCAAACTTTTTTGCTGTATTACAAGTCACTACCTTAGCATATTTCACAAGAAATATTAGTATAAAAAAGATTTATAGAATTATTATCATAACAATAGTTGTTGCTTCTATATTGTTATCAGGTTCTAAAACAGGTTTTTTAACATTTATAATATATTTTGGTCTTAGATTATTTGAATATATTATTGTAACAAAAAAATCTTTTAAAAAAATTATTCTAATAATCTTATTTGTTGCTTTGTTAATTCTGTCATTACCAATATTAATAAACATATTTCAATATATGTTAGAGTATATTGGTAATATTATGCCAATTTTTAATAGAGTAAAAGTAATATTTACAGACTTTAATTCTGCAATAGGAGGAGAAGGCTCAGGTAGAAAAGAGGCCATTATGGGTGGAATACACATAATTAAAAAATCTCCAATATTAGGTGTGGGGGTTGGTAATTATTATAATTTTATGGAAAAAACATTAGGATATTTTCAAGATGCGCATAATACTTATATTCAGTTGTTTGCTGAATATGGGTTTGTTTTAGCATTTATATACTATGCTTATATATTTATAAATATTTGTAAAAGTAGAACTATAAAAAATAAAAGTAAAAATAATATTTTAATTCTTAGGGATATAATAGTTATTTTATTAATTGGCTCATTAGCTCTTTCACTGGACAATGCTAGAATGTATTGGTTTTATTTAGGCGCTTTCTTCTATGAAGTGAAAAAGAAAACATAATCTTTTTATTATTAGAATGAGAAATTATCTTCTGACCTATTCAAATAGTTTAAATTACAGTCAAGTCATCCCATATTAGGTGTATTCTAATTGGAAATGAATTTTGTTATATATAAAAATTAACAGGAAAGTAGTGATTTTTATGAAGGTAGATGTTTCAATAATAATGGGTATTTATAACTGTGAAAAAACATTAAGTGACACAATTGATTCTATAATTAATCAAACTTATAAAAATTGGGAACTAATTATGTGTGATGATGGTTCTAGTGATGCTACTTATAGAATTGCAAAAGAATATTCAAATAAGGATAATAGGATTAAAGTTATTAAAAATTCTGAAAATTTAAGGCTACCAAAAACATTAAATAATTGTTTAGAACATGCTATGGGAGAGTATATCATGAGGCATGATGGTGATGACATCATGGTAAGTAATAGAATTGAAAAGCAATTAAAATATATGAAAATTAGCAATTGTGATGTTTGTGGGGCAGGTGCATATATTTTTGATGATTCAGGAGTATGGGGACTTCGCCAGCCTGAAAAATACCCAAGTAGTAAATCTATGGTTTTAGGGGCACCTTTTATTCATCCCACTGTAATAATGAAAAAAAGTACATTGCTTCAAGTGGACGGATATTCTGATAATGAACTAACTAGAAAGAGACTTGAAGATTATGATTTGTGGCTTAAACTACTTGAAAAAAACTTTGTTTTTCAAAATATTCAGGAACCATTGATATATTTTAGGGAAAATAAAAACTCTTATAACAGAAAAAAGAAAAAATTCAGAATGGCAGAAACGAAAGCTAGATTAATTGCATGTAGTAGATTAAAAATACCTTATTTACAGAGAATATTCGCATTAAAACCTCTAGTTGTAATGATGATACCTAAAAAAATTCTTAGAAAATACCATATAAGAAAAGCATCTTTTAGTATAAGTAAATAAAAAATGTAACTACTGAGGAATAGAGATGGACTAAAGAAAAAGATAGACAACAAAAAGGTCTATATTTTTTATTGCCTATAAAAGTTAATTTAATGAGAATTTGATGGTTGAAGAAATAAGCATAAGGGGGAGTAAAAATGAAATATAATGACGTGTATTTTACAAAGAAATATGGAAAACTTTATGAGAAAATTGAGAATGGAACATTGGAAATATTTGAATATAATTCGAAAATGGGTTCTATTAAAAATATATTTTTAAAAAGAGAAATTCCAATAAATACAAATGGTGAAAAATACTATGATTTAATAACCCCTTATGGATATGGAGGACCGATAATTGTAAGTTGTAATGATGAATCTAAGAAAGATGAATTAATAAAGGGCTATTATAAGGAATTTAAAAAATTTTGTTTTAAAAATAATGTGGTTAGTGAATTTATTAGATTTCATCCTATAAATAATAACGCAAAAGATTTTATGGAAATATATGAAGTTGAATATTTAAGAAAAACAATAGGAACTAATCTAAAAAATTATGATGATCCAATAAAAAGTGAATTTAAAAAAGGATGTAGGAAGGAAATAAGAAGAGCCTTTAATAAGGGTGTGCTATATAAAATAAAAAAATCTCCTACTAATTTAGATACATTTAAGAAGTTGTATTATGAAACAATGGATAGAAATAATGCAGTTGATTATTATTATTTTGATGATCAATACTTTGATGATATATTAATACATTTTAAAGATGAATTATTGTTAGTGGAATTAATATATGAAAATAAAATAATTGCAAGTGAAATTTATCTTATCTCTAGTGGATTAATTCATGCACATTTACTGGGAAGTTTGGATGAATATTTATATTTATCTGCAGGATGTATATTAGAATATGCAACTGCACTTTGGGGAAAAGAAAATAATTATGATTATATTCACCATGGTGGTGGAAGAACAAATGCTGAAGCTGACAAATTATTAAAAAATAAAAGAAAATTTGGCAAGAATACAGAATTTGATTTCTATGTAGGAAAAAAAATCTGGAATAAGAATAAATATAAAGAGCTAGTTGAAATTCGAAGAAGAGAAAAAGAGTTTAACACGAATAATTCCTTTTTCCCATTATATAGGGCTTAAAGGTTTAATAATAATATACGTATTGTAGCATAAATTAGTAGATATTATCTATTAATTAAGTAGTAATTGTAGAAATCTTATTAGAAAGGTAAAAAAGTTCTATAGAAAGTTAAATCAAACTTATAAAAGATAATATTTATTTGGGATATGTAATATATATAGATAAAACATGTCATAAATAAGGGTGAGAAAATGATAATTAAAGTTAAAAAATATATAGAAAGTAAGAAGAAAATGCTAGAATATTTTAAATCCCATTCTGAATATTTGGAAGAGGGAGAATATAAAATAGATGATTTATTGACTTATTTGTATAAAAATGATTCTCTCACTTATAGTACAGTAAGTAATATGTTAGAAAATAGCTATACAAGAGCAGTTTTCAAGAAATCAATTCTAAAAAGACTTTTAAATTTATGCATAAAGATACTTTTTTTTAATAAGACCTTGATTGTAAAAGAGTCATCAAGATACGATTCTATATTTCAAGGAAATTTATATTTACCATCTATGAGTGGAAAAGAGATTAAAATATTTGATTTAAATACTAATAGAGTATTATTAATATTTTCTAATAAAAAAGATTATATAAATAGAGTTAAAAAATATAATAGATTTCAGGAATATTTTAATCTTCCTAAAATCTTAAGCAAGAATGACAGTGATCTAATGGCAGTTGAAAAATATATTGATTATAAGCCAAATTTTGAGTGGACTAATGAAGATTATGAAAAGGTAATAAAAAATGCATTTAAAACAGAAATAGAATATATAAAATTATGTAAAAACTCTGGGGACTATTATTATAAGAATATAAAACAAATAACTGAAGAATTGCCCAAAATGACAGATTTTATTGATTTTCTTAAGAAAAACATTAAAGATGAATTACTGGAGGAGGAATTTCCATATGTACAATTACATGGTGATCTTTGGACTTCAAATATATTAGTTGAAAATAATAAGAAAAGCATTTACTACATTGATTGGGAATATTCTACGTACTTTATAATAATTTATGATTTTTGCTTTATGATTCTTAATGAAAGTTTTACTAATTCTAATAATCTTTATTTAGATAATTATATTGATGGAAAATATGATAAATATTTTGATAAAATTTTTGAAATATTTGATATGAAGATGAAAACTGAATATAGAATTGACTATTTGTATATGGCAATGCTACTCCAATACTTAGATAGATGGTATAAAGTTGGTTACAAGATTGAAATGAAAATTCTAAAAAATATAAAAGGAGTTTTTGAATATATTAATAATATAAAATCTTATTGAATTTAGGAGGTAAAATATGATTAATTTAGCACAGCCTGATATAACTCAAAAGGAAATAGATATAGTTACTGAAGTAATGAAATCCAATATATTAAGTATTGGTCCAAAAATAAATGAATTTGAGCAAAAATTTAAAGATTATTTTCATGTAAAACATGCAATAGCTGTCAATAGTGGGACTAGTGGACTTCATTTATTGGTTAAATCTCTAGATATTAAAGAAGGAGATGAAGTAATAACAACCCCTTTTAGTTTTGTTGCATCTACTAATTGTTTTTTATTTGAGAGAGCAAAACCAGTTTTTATAGATATAGACAAAGATACATTAAATATGAATATAGATAAAATAGAAGAAAAAATAACTGATAAAACAAAAGCAATATTAGTAGTAGATGTATTTGGACATCCAAATAATATGGAAAAAATAAAAAGAATAGGTGACAAATACAAAATTAAAATTATAGAAGATTCATGCGAAGCAATTGGTTCAGAATATAATGGAATAAAATCAGGGACATTAGGAGATTGTGGAGTATTTGCTTTTTATCCTAATAAACAAATAACAACAGGTGAGGGTGGCATGATTATAACTAATAATGATGAAATAGCAGATTTATGTAGAAGTCTTAGGAGCCAGGGAAGAGCTATTACAGAAATGTGGCTTCATCATGAAAGGATAGGATATAACTATAGGATGAATGAACTACAAGCTGCTATTGGAATAGTGCAAATGGAAAGGTTAGATGAAATATTAGAAAAGAGACAAAAGGTAGCTAATATGTATAATGAAAGATTAAAAGAAATTAAAGGAATTATAATCCCATATATAGATACTAAAGTTACAAAAATGAGTTGGTTTGTATATGTTATAAGATTAAATAGTGACATTGATAGAAATAAAGTATTAGAATATTTATCAAATAATAATATTGGATGCAAACCATATTTTAGTCCAATACATTTACAGCCTTATATGAAAAAAGTATTTGGTTTTAAACAAAATGATTTTCCTATTACTGAAAAAATAAGTAATTCTACTATAGCATTACCATTTTACAATAATTTAACCATAGATGAAATTGATTATATTGCTGAAAAATTAGAGGAGGCAATAAATATATTATGATTAATGAATTAAGTTAGGGGTTATTAATATGGGTAGAAAAACTAAAAAATTAATACTAATTATTATAGATATTATTTTAATTAATATATCATTTTATTTATCATTTTATTTAAAGTTTGATTCTAATATTCCTTTAATATATTTAAGTTATATAACTAATAACTTTATCATTATAACAGTTATCAAGCTTATTATATTTTCATATTTAAAGCTATATAAAAATTTTTGGAAGTATGCAAGTATAGAAGAATTAATACAAATACTTGCAGCTGTTTTTATTTCTAATATAATTGTTTTATTTTATTTTATATTAAGGAAAATTAGTTTTCCACAAAATATATATATACTCATATTTATTATTGATATTTTATTTGTTGGTGGAAGTCGTTTGAGTTATAGAGTGATAAGAGAATTTAAAAAGAGGAAGTTAAATTTAAAGAATAATATAAAGAGAATTATGATTATCGGTGCTGGAGATGCTGGGGCAATGATAATAAGAGAGTTTAAAAATAATCTTAAATTAAATTATAAACCAATTGTTGTAATTGATGATGATGAGAAAAAAATAGGTCAAAGAATAAATGGAATACCTATTTTGGGGAGAAAAACTGAAATAGTAAATGTTGTAAAAAATAAAAATATTGATGAGATAATTATTGCTATTCCATCAGCAGATAAAAAACAAATTAGAGATATAATTGATGAATGTAAAAAAACTAAGTGTAAAATTAAGATTCTTCCTAATATGTCTGAGTATATTGAAAGTAGAGGAAGTATTAATAATATAAGGTATGTCAAAATAGAAGACTTACTAGGGAGAGAAGAAGTAAAATTAAAAGTTGAAGAAATAAGTGAACATTTAAAAGGTAAGAATGTTTTAGTAACTGGGGGAGGAGGATCAATAGGTTCTGAGTTATGTAGACAAATTTCAAAATTTAATCCTAAAAAAATTATTATATTGGATATCTATGAAAATAATGCATATAATTTACTAAATGAAATTAAAAGAAAATATAAGAATATAGATATAAAAATTATAATTGCATCTATTAGAGATAAACAAAGAATAAATGAAGTTATAAAAAATTTAATGCCAGATATAGTATTTCATGCTGCAGCCCATAAACATGTTCCTTTAATGGAAAGTAATCCAAAAGAAGCAATAAAGAATAATGTATTAGGGACAGTAAATGTAGTATTAGCAGCGCATAAATACCATGTAAAAAGATTTGTAATGATATCTACAGATAAAGCAGTAAATCCTACAAATGTAATGGGTGCATCTAAAAGATTATGTGAAATGTATATTCAATCTATAAATAATATTAGCAAAACTGAATTTGTAGCAGTTAGATTTGGGAATGTACTAGGTAGTAATGGAAGTGTAATCCCTTTATTTAAAGAACAGATATCAGAAGGTGGCCCTGTTACTGTAACTCATAAAAATGTAATAAGATATTTTATGACTATACAGGAATCAGTTCAACTTGTAATTCAAGCAGGTGCTATGGCATTAGGTGGAGAGATATTTATATTAGATATGGGTGAACCAGTTAAAATATTAAATTTAGCAGAAGATTTAATAAAACTTTCTGGATTTGAGCCTTATAAAGATATACCTATTGTAATTACTGGTTTAAGAGATGGTGAAAAATTATATGAAGAATTATTACTAGATGGTGAAGGAATATTATCAACAAATCATGAAAAAATTTTTATAGCTCAACCTCAATTTAAAGATTATGAATTATTAGTTGAAGAAATAGAAAAATTAAAGGAAATAACAAGTAATGGTAATGTTCAAGAAGTTAAAGATTATTTACAGAAAATAGTTCCAAATTATAAGACCTTATTTATTAAAAATTAGATAGGGGTTAGGGGGAATATATGGAGGAGTTAGATTTAAAAGATGTCTATAATATAATGAGGAAGAGGTCATGGATAATAGCTTTATCTATAATTATAATGCTAATAATCAGTTTAGTATTAAGTTTATTTGTTTTAGAAACTGAATATAGATCTTCTACTACTTTGATAATAAATGATGGGAAAAGTTATGAATATAATGGTGATTTTATAAGTATTATAACAGATGAAAGAATAATTAAAACATTAAAAGAAATTGCAAAGAGTAGTTTAATAATAAACCAAGTAATAGATGATTTATCATTAGATGAAGAGTTTTTAGATATAAATGAAAATATGAAAGTTGATATAGTTGAAAATACAGGAATTATTAAAATAGAAGTAGATTATAAAGAAGCTAATACTTCTAGGGATATTGCTAATAGAATAGCTAGTAAATTTATAGAATATGTAGATAAGCATTCTAAAACATTAGGAATAAAAGTAATAAATAAAGCTGAAACACCTTTAAAACCAATTAAACCAAATATAAAGCTAAATTTAGTTATAGGTGGAATATTAGGAAGTAGTATAGGAGTATTAGTGATTTTATCTCTTGAATATATTGATAATACTTTTAAAAGTGCAAAAGATATAGAGGAAAAAACGGATTTACCTGTTATAGGGAAAATATCAAAAATTACAGAGAAGACAGATGAGAATATTTTTAATATTGATGATTCCTATAAGATGTTAAGAATCAATATAAATTCATTAACTCAAAATAATATATATTCTATTTTAATTACTAGTTCAGAACCATTGGAGGGAAAAAGCACTATAGTATCAAATCTTGGCGTGGCAATGGCTCAAAATAATCAAAATGTATTAATTATAGATTGCAACTTAAAAAAACCTTGTATTCACAATGTTTTTGATGTCACAAATGATGGAGGACTCACTAATTTATTAGAAAACTATGATATTTCTTATAAAGAGCTTATAAAATCTACATATGTTAAAAATCTTGACATATTAACTGCTGGTTATTTATCAATAGATCCTTCAAATTCTTCAGAATTTTTAGACTCAATTGGAATGAAATATTTATTAGAAGAAGTTCAAAGCAATTATGATATAGCACTTATAGATTCACCATCATTACTATCAACAGCAGATGCAGCAGTTTTATCAACTATTACAGATAGTACAATTTTAATATGTGAATCAAATAAAACAAAAATTAATAAGTTATTAGAGAGTAAACAAATATTAGAAAAATTGAATATTAATATTTTAGGAGTTGTATTAAATAAAAACACCATATATTAATATATGGTGTTTTTATTTAATACAAAGAAATGCATAAATAATTATAATTATGGATATAAATAAATTGGGAGGTGTTTTAAAATGGAAAGACATCAACATGAAAAAGAAGAAGTAAATATGTTAAGATGTGGAATGAGCAGATCTTATGATAAAGAAAACCAACTGAGATGTGGAGTGAGTAGAACATATGAAAGTGAATATAGACCAAGATGTGGAAGAGCAAGAGAATATGTAGACACTACACAGGGAAATCTTAAATAAATTAAACCATTAGACTTTTAAAAGTCTAATGGTTATTTTTTAAAAAGTTATTGACATATGTCGCAAATGTAGTATAATTATTTTATAGATGACATATGTCAATAATGAATGGAGGTGAATTATTTGCCACGTCCTAAAAAAAGAAGGAGAGTGTGCTCGCTGCCAGAAAACAAAAGATTTGGACCTATGGGCATAGGGAGAATTGTTAAAGAAGTTATAATTATGTCAGTAGATGAGTATGAAACTATAAGATTAATTGATTTAAATAATTTTACACAAAAAGAATGCTCAGAACAAATGGATATAGCTCGTACTACTGTTCAAGGAATATATGATAAAGCTAGAAAAAAACTTGCTGATTCTTTAATTAATGGAAAAGTAATAGTTATTGAAGGTGGAAATTATAATCTTTGTATAAATTCTAATAAGCCTTGTGGGAAAGGTTGTAGAAAACGAGAGTTAATTAATAAAAAAGAAGGAGATGTGTGAATATGAAAATAGCAATGCCAGTAAGCGAAAAATCTATAGATAGTTATATTAATAATACTTTTGGACGTGCAAATTATTTTTTGATATATGATACTGAAAGTGAATCTAGTGTTTTTATAGATAATACAGCAGCAGCAAGTCAAGGTGGAGCTGGTATAAGCGCAGCTCAAATATTAGTAGATCAAAATATTGATTCTTTAATAACTCCAAGATGTGGTAAAAATTCAGCTGAAGTATTTGAAAATTCTAATATAAAACTATATAGATCCATTGCAGGGGCTATAAAAGAAAATATAGAGTTATTAAAAGAAGGTAAATTAAATGAATTAACAGAAATACATGCTGGTTTTCATGGGGTTGGAAGAAATAATAATAGAGGTAGAGGAAGAAGATAATGAATATAGCAGTATTAAGTGGTAAAGGTGGTACTGGCAAAACATTCATATCTGTAAATTTATCTGAAGTAGCTGGCAATTCAACATATATTGATTGTGATGTAGAAGAACCCAATGGCCATTTGTTTTTTAAACCTACTAATATAACTAGAAATAGTATATATGTAAATATTCCAGAAGTAGATAATAATATTTGTACTGGATGTAAAAAATGTGTGGGGTTTTGCAAATTTAATGCATTAGCATATACTAATAAAGTTTTAGTATTTGAAGATGTATGCCATTCTTGTGGAGGCTGTTCTATTATTTGTCCAGCTAATGCCATAACTGAAAAGAAAAAAGAAATAGGGATAGTAGAAAAAGGCATTTCAAATAACGTAAGTGTAATATCTGGAATTATGAATATTGGTGAAGTATCTGGTGTGCCTATTATTAAAGAATCTTTAAAATATATTGATAATAATAATTATAATATCATAGATTGTCCACCAGGAAGTTCATGTATAGTTATGGATAGTATAAAAGATGCTGATTATTGTATATTAGTAGCAGAGCCAACTATTTTTGGATCTCATAATTTGAATATGGTATATGATTTAGTAAAATTATTTAATAAGCCTCATGGTGTAGTATTAAATAAATATACAGATAAAAATAATCCCATAGAAGAATTTTGTAATGAAAAAAATATAAATATATTAGAAAAAATATATTTTGATAAATCAATTGGAAATTTAAATTCTAATGGGGAGATTGTTTCAAGAGTAAATGATAAATATAAAGAGTTATTTTCGTCATTATTAGAAAAAGTAACTAAGGAGGTGTGGCATGCAGAAATTACTAATCCTTAGTGGTAAAGGGGGAACAGGAAAGACTACTATTGCAAGTAGTTTTGTAAAACTTTCAGAAGATAAAGTTTTTGCAGATTGTGATGTGGATGCCCCAAACTTACACCTTGTAATAGATGATTTAAGCAAATCTATTACTAAAGATTATTATGGAATGGATAAATCATATATCCATAGTGATATATGTATAAGTTGTGGAAAATGTTTCGATAATTGTAGATTTGATGCAATAGTAAAAAAAGAAGATAGTTATAAAATAGATACTTATAGTTGTGAGGGATGTGGAGTTTGTGAATTAGTTTGTCCAGTGAATGCAGCTAAATTACAACCTGATATAGCAGGAAGACTAGATCTTTATACTGAAGATAAAGTATTTTCAACAGCAGAACTTAAAATGGGAAGTGGGACTTCAGGGAAATTGGTAACCAAAGTAAAAGAGAGGTTAAATATGCCAATTACAAGAGGAAAATTAGCAATAATAGATGGTTCACCAGGAATAGGTTGTCCAGTTATTGCTTCAATAACTGGTGTAGATATGGTTTTAGTTGTAGCTGAACCTTCTATATCTGGAATAACTGATATGAAAAGAATTGTTGAAACATCATATAAATTTGGAATCAAAACTGCTATATGTATAAATAAATATGATGTTAATATTGATAAAAGTCAAGAAATTGAATATTTTTGCAAAAATAATGAAATACCTATGATAGGTAAATTACCATTTGATAGAAATGCCATTAAAGCTATAAATATTGGAAAGACTATTGTAGATATTGATTGTGAAATAGGGGAAAAAGTAAAAGATGTATTTAATCAAGCTATAAAAATATTAAACACATAAAATAGGAGGAGTTTAAATGAAAATTGCAGTAGCTAGTGAAAAAGATTTAGTAACAGAGCATTTTGGTCATTGTGAGAATTTTAATATTTATGAGGTGGAAGGAAATAATATTATTAAAAATGAATCTATAACAAATCCAGGACATAAGCCAGGATTTTTACCTAATTTTTTAAATGATTTAGGAGTTAATGTTATAATTTCAGGAGGAATGGGAGCTGGAGCTATAAATATATTTAACAATAAAAATATAGAAGTAATAACTGGAGCTCACGGTAATGCAAGAAAATTAGTAGAAAGTTATATAACTGGAGAATTAGTATCAACTGACTCAATATGTCATCAGCATATTCATCACGAAGAATGTAATGAGTAACAAAAAATATCCATAGTAATACTATATATCATAACTATTAATAGAGGTGAGACTATGGAAATTTTAAAATTAGGTTCCAGAGGTAATAAAGTTAAGATAGTTCAAAGTGTTTTATCTAAAATAGGATATAATCCTGGAGCTATTGATGGTATATATGGTATTAATACACAAAGGGCAGTTATGAGATTTCAAAATGATAATGGATTAATAAGTGATGGTATAGTAGGTCCAAATACATGGAGTTTATTGGAACGATTTATTTTAGGATATGATAATTATACTATTAAGCAAGGAGATACTTTCTATAGCATAGCTAATAAATATTATACCAATGTCAATTCTATAATAGTAGCAAATCCTGATTTGGATCCAAATAATTTAATTGTGGGGACAAAAATAGTTGTGCCATATGGTATTGATGTAGTGTTAACTGATGTAGGATATACTTATGAGTTATTAGAAAAAAATATAGAAGGGTTAAAAGCAAGATATCCTTTTTTAGAAGTTGGAACAATAGGAAAATCAGTACTTGGAAAAAATTTATATTATATAAGATTAGGCAATGGACCTAATGAAGTATTTTATAATGCTAGTCATCATTCATTGGAATGGATAAATTCTCCAGTTATGATGAGTTTTACAGAAAATTTTTTAGAAGCTTTTGTAAACAATAATTTTATTAGAGGATATAACATAAATGATATCTGGGAATCAAGCAGTATTTATATAGTTCCTATGGTAAATCCTGATGGAGTAGATGTTGTAATAAATGGTATAACACCTGAAAATCCATATTATGAAGAAATATTAGAATGGAATGATACAGGTGAACCACTATCTAAAGTTTGGAATGCAAATATAAGGGGGGTAGACTTAAATAGAAATTATCCAGCTAATTGGGAAGAAGCTAAAGATCAGGAAGCTGAACTTGGAGTAACAGGACCAGGACCTACACGATATGGAGGTTCTTCTCCCTTATCAGAACCGGAAACGAAAGCTATGGTTGATTTTACTAGAGAACATAATTTTAAAATGACACTTGCTTATCATACTCAAGGAAGGGTAATATATTGGCAATATCTTGATTTCAATCCTCCTAATGCTAGGGCTATTGGTGAAGTATTTTCAAATATAACAGGATATAGATTATCAGATGTACCTTATGCTGCAGCATTTGCTGGTTATAAGGATTGGTTTATAAAGGAATATAACCTTCCAGGATATACATTTGAAACAGGACTTGGAGAAAATCCACTACCTATATCTCAATTTAATAGGATATATAGTGAAAATGAAGAGGTATTATTACTTTCACCTATAATATAAAAATAAAGCGTATTAACTTTTATAGTTATAAAAGTTAATACGCTTTATAATTTTAATAGAAATTCATTTAATCTTTTTTCATAATAATTTAATTCATATTTTCTTCTTTTAATAACTGAATATTTATAGCTAAGAAAATCTTTTCTATTAGCATTATTTATGTGAATTTCTTTTAATAAATTATTTTTTAATTCAATATACATGCTTGATTTGGGGAAAAATGTAAATCCGCATCCATTGATTATAGAAGACTTTGTTATGCTTACGCAATTAGTACTGAATAATATATTAAAATTATTTATATCTAAGTCATTTGCTCGGGCAAAGTTATCTAATAGTTTATACATTTTAGATTGCTTTTCTCTAATTATTATAGGAATTTCACTTAATTGTTTAATATCTATTGAATCATGAGGGTAATCTTTATTTGTAAAGAGTAATAATTCATCATTAAAAAATTCTAGCTGTTCTAGATTATCTAAAGGTAATTGACTTAAAATAATACCAATATTATAATCGTGATTCGACACTTTATTTATTACATCTAAAGAATTATAAGTATCAATTTTAATTTGTGCTTTACTATGAATATCTTTGAAATTATGGATTTTAGATGCAAAATAGCTAGAGCCAAAACTTTTACAAACAGCTATAGATAATAAATCTTTTAATTTGTCTAATTCTTCTATACTATTATGCATGTTTTCTTCAAGAGCAAAAATTGATTTTGAATAATCAAAAACTATCTCTCCAGTAGCAGTAAGTAAAACACCTTTATTTGAGCGTTTCAATAATGAAGAGCCTAATTCATCTTCTAACCTATTTAATTGATTACTAAGGGCTGGTTGAGAAATATGAAGTTTTTTACTAGCTTTTGAAATACTATTAGATTTTGCAATCCAATAAAAAGATTTTAGATATTCTAAATTCATACTTCCATCTCCTTAGCTTAAAATTTAACTGCTATAAATATTATCAATATTGTATAAATTTTATCTAATTTACTATTATCATCTATCAGTATATACTATAACTGTAATCACGTAAAGCTATATATATATAAGTTAAAAATCAAACAATAAGGAGGGAGTATTTACTAATTTACAAAAATAATAACGCAACAATATGTTAATTTTAAATCAATCGGAGGTGTATATTGTGATAAACACAGAAGTTTCTAGCAATAAGATAGGTGGAAAAAGAAAAAATTTAGACAGTAGTAATGCTATAGAAAATATCATTGGATTCATTATTTTACTATTAACAGTATTAATTGGAAATGTTTTTTTAAAGACGGATATGTTATTTTTTAGATTATTAATAGGATTAGCTTTAGGATATACTCTGACTAGAGCATATAGCGGGTTTGCAGGAAGCATAAATAGAGCCTATGCAACAGGTTCAACTAAATTAATGAGAACTTTAATGTTTATGTTCTTTATTTCAGCATTTGCAACATCTGCATTTTTATATAATTCTGATCCTACTTCCTATAATTTATGGGTAAACCCAATAAATTTAGGATTGATTTTAGGAGGATTATTATTCGGATTTGGTATGACATTTTCTGCATGTTGTGCATCAGGAGTACTTACTGATTTAATAACTGGATTACCAAGAGCATTAATAACATTAGTATTTTTTAGTTTAGGAATATTTGTAGGATTTCCAATACAAAAAACAGCATCATTTGTTACAAATTCATGGGTAGTTTCAAGTACAGGTAAAGAATTATCTGGAGGAGTATTTTTACCAGATTTATTTAAATGGGATGGACTTCAAGGTTATTTAGGATCACTTTTGCTTATAGGACTATTTTGCTTAATAGTTGTTTCAATATCATATAAGTATGAAAGATATAGAAAAAGAAATAATAGTTATACTCAACATCCTACTGAAAAACTTCAAGATGAATATTTAATGGAAGATAGTTCAAATTATAGTTTATTTAGTAAAGAATCATATAACAAACTTTTTATAAAACCTTGGACTTTAAAGCAAGGTGCAGTAGTAATAACATTATTATTTGTAATATTAATGGGAGTAACTAAAGCTGGTTGGGGAGCATCAACTCCTTATGGAATATGGTTTGGTAAGTTTTTAATGAATTTTGGAATATCTGCTGATTCAATTTCAGAGTTTACTAAGATGCCAGCAGATGTATTTAACTTACCGTTTTTTGAACATCCAATAACGGTCCAAAACGTTGGAATCATAATAGGAACAGCAATTTATTTATTTACTGCTGGTATATTTAAAAAAATGTTTACTTCAGAATTAAATATAACTGGGAAGCAATTTTTATTATTTGCATTAGGTGGAATTACTATGGGATTAGGTACTCGTTTAGCTAATGGATGTAATGTAGGAGCTTTATATACACCTATAGCTAATTTCTCTCTATCTGGATGGGTATTTTTAATCTTCATGGTAAGTGGTGGAATTATAGGAAATATGTTTGCTAAAAAAATGTATAGTAAATAATCATACAATAGATAATTATATTTTTTAAATTTTTATAAGAGGTGATAGTTGTGAGTAAAAGAATTTTAGTAGTAGGAGGAGTAGCTGGAGGAGCATCAGCTGCAGCAAGAGCAAGAAGAATAGATGA
>NZ_QXXA01000018.1 GCF_009911265.1 Senegalia massiliensis
ACAGAAGTTAAGCCCTTCAGCGCTGATGGTACTTAGGTGGTAACGCCTTGGGAGAGTAGGACGTTGCTGGTTTTTTTGTTGTGTTTATTTAGTAAATATAATATAATCAGAGTTATAAGTGTTATTATAACTCTGATTTTTTTAGAGTAAACTTAATATTAGGAGGTAAATATGAATACGATTGAGACTTTTAATAAAGGATTATCTTTTGATGAATTTTTAAATAGTTCAGAACCAAAATATAAAGATGCTACATTAGATTTTTATAATAATATAGAATTAGGACAAGATTTAACTTCACAAATTAAGAATATAGACAAAGAAATAAATATATTAGTTTGTGCTGAACTTTGGTGTCCCGATTGTATAGTAAATGTTCCAGCTGTACAAATATTTAATAAATTAAATGAAAGTATAAAGATATCTATTATAGAAAAAGATGGATATGAAGATGAATTTTCTAAAATACCTACTTTTATAATTTATGATAATAAGTTTAATGAATTAGGAAGGTTTATAGAAAGGCCAAAAGTTATAAAAAAGATAGAAAATGAAGGAACACAACCCGAAATTATTGTGGCAAAAAAGCAATATAGAAAAGGAAAGTATATCTTAGATACGGTACAAGATATATTAGATATAATAAAATAATATTAAATATAGTATAAAGGAGAATAATATGAATAACATAAGAAAAAAAGTAGTAACAAGTGGTTTAATTTTAGGCTTATCATTTTCAGCTTTTACTTTCTCATTTATGCCAAATAAAGTTATTGCAGATGAAAACAAATTTACTAATATAAATGAAGATGGGTACATATCTCAGCCATCTACAGATTGGGGTTTATATAAGCAAGATAAAAAAGTAAAAGGTATATTTGTAACAGGACATTCATATGGACATCCAACTAAATATAATGAATTATTAGACTTAGCTAATAGAACTGAGATAAATTCAATGGTTATTGATGTAAAAGATGATGGAGGAATGCTTTCATATAAATCTGATGTACCTCTTGCAATAGAAGCTGGAGCTAATGAAGTTGTTATAATGAATGATAGGGATTTTTTTAGTAAACGAATGAAAGAAATTATTGATAATGACATATATCCAATAGCAAGAATAGTTACTTTTAAAGATAAAGTTATTGGATCTGCTAGACCTGATTTAGCTATAAAGAATAAATCAGGAGGAGTTTGGAGAGATAACAAAGGTAATGCATGGTTAGATCCGTATAATAAAGATTCGTGGGAATATCCAATTCAATTAGCAGAAGAAGCAGCACTTATGGGATTTAAAGAAATACAATTTGACTATGTAAGATTTCCTACTGATGGAGATAGAGGAAATATAGATTATGGACAAGCAGGAAAAGATAAATCTAAAGCGGATGCTATAAAAGAATTTTTAGATTATGCAAGAGAGAGACTTCATGATAAGGGCGTAGTTGTATCAGCAGATGTTTTTGGAGATATAATAGCAGTTAAAGGAGATTCTACAATAGGTCAACAGCTAGAGTTACTAGGTGCAAATACTGATATTCTAAGTCCCATGGTTTATCCATCACATTATGGATTAGGGTTCTATGGTGTAGATTATCCTGATACTAAACCTTATGAAATAGTAAATAAAGCTATGGATCAAGCTGTAGAAAGATTAGACACTATACCTAAAGAAGAAAGAGCTAAAATAAGACCATGGTTACAAGATTTTTCTGCCCCTTGGCTTAAAAGTGCATATGGTTCTAATTATATAACATATGGTCCTGAACAAGTTAGAGCTCAGATAAAGGCTACTTATGATTCAGGTCTTGAAGAATGGATACTATGGAATGCTGCAAATAGATATACAGAAGGTGCTTTAGAAAAAGAATAAGTTAATTTAATTAATAAGTATTGCTATTAATATAAAGTCATGATAAAATACTATATGTAGTAATAAAAATAAAAATATACACAAAATATTGTGTATATTTTGTTTTTGCCCATATATATAGGGTAAAATATATTATATTAAGATTTAGGAGGTTTGTCATGATTAGTGTAATGAAAAGAGATAAATCTTTGGTACCTTTTAATGCAAATAAAATTAAAAGAGCTATAGAAAATGCTATGGCAGAAACAAAAAAAGGTATAGATGAAGATTTAAGTAAAACAATTACTGATAGTATTGAAGAAAAAATACTTCAAAGAGATATGAATGTATTTGTAGAAGATATACAAGATATGGTAGAGCATGAACTGATGGATAGCCCTAGAAAAGATGTAGCAAAAAGGTACATAATATATAGATTTGAAAAGGGTAAAAGAAGATCATCAAAGAAAAAAGAGGTACGTTTACTCACAGATGATTTTATAAGTGAATATAAACATAAACCATCGCCTATGAAACAATTAGGAGAATTTATATATTATAGAACATATTCTAGATGGATTCCAGAAGAAAGTAGACGTGAGTATTGGTGGGAAACTGTAAGACGTGCTGTAGAATATAATTGTAGCCTTGTACCTACTACAAGAGAAGAGGCAGAAAAATTATATGATAATATATATAATTTAAGACAATTTTTATCTGGTAGAACATTCTGGGTAGGTAATACTCCAGTTGCAAAACATTACCCTATGGCTAATTATAATTGTTCATTCCAAGTAATAGAGGACTTTGAATCATTTAGAGATTTATTTTATCTTCTAATGGTAGGTTCTGGAGTAGGAGTAAGAGTGTTAAGAGATGACGTAAAGCTTTTACCAAAAGTAAGATCAAATTATGAACTTATAAATGAAGATTATACACCAATTCCTAAACATGAGAGAGAAGATAGCACAAGTCTTGAATTTTTCCACAATGATACTGCAAAAATTATTGTAGGAGATAGTAAAGAAGGATGGGTTCAATCTTTAGATTATTACTTTAAACTTATTTCAAGTAATGAATATAGAAATATAACTACAATAATAGTAAACTATGATAATGTAAGACCACAAGGAGAAAAACTTAAAACATTTGGTGGTACTGCTAGTGGACATCAAAGTCTTAAAAATATGTTCTCTAAAATAGATAAAGTTATAAACAAATTAGGAATTATATTTGGAGAGAAAAAGATAAAACTTAGACCAATTGATTGCTTAGATATAGCTAATATAATTGGAGAAAATGTAGTTGTTGGTGGTAAACTTTCATATGCTTCCAACTAAAAAAACTCTTTTAATTCATGGGAACTCCTTTTTAAAAGGACAATCATGAGCCAAGCCTATAAATTACTTCATCTCTATCACAAATCGGAGGTGAAAATGTGCCAGAAAAGAAATTTTATGTATATGAATGGTTTATAATTGATACATTTGAGATTTTTTATGTTGGAAAAGGTACAGAATTAAGAAGGTTTGAATTACACAATCGTAGTAAATACTTCATGAATATTTATAACAAATATAATTGTGCTGTTCGTCTTTATAAACAAAAGTTAACTAATGAAGAAGCTTGTAAAGAAGAAATAGAAAGAATAGCTGATTTAAAAGCTATAGGTCAAGCAAAGTGTAATTTTACTAATGGAGGTACAGGATTTGCCGAAGGTTTTTTAAATCCTACAGCACAAAATCCTCACTATGGGGATAAAAATGGTATGAGAACACAAAATATAGATTTTTCTGGTGAAAACAATCCTTTCTATGGTAAGAGACATAATGAAGAAACAAAAGAAAGAATTTCTAAGAATAGAAGGGGAAAAGGCGCTAGATTTGGAAAAGATAATCCTATGTATAAAAATGGAATTCTTATTGAAGGTGAAAAGAATGGGATGTTTGGCAAAAAAGGATTTAATCATCCAAATTCTAAAATGTATGAAATTACATATTCACCTGACAAAAAAGAAATTTTAACATACAAAGAATGTGAAAAAAAGTTTGGAATAGCTTTTTCAAGAATCTATATGAATGGTGGAATACTTAATTATAAAAAGAAAACGCCAAATTCAGTTTATGAAGGTTTAGAAATAAAGCGATTGAAGTAAATTATAGGAAGGTGCAACGACCATCGAAAGCATAGCTAAAAAGCTAATAAGCGAGTAGAGTAGGGCCAAGTGGTGGGTGAGAATCCCTTAAATCGAAACGGAGAGGGCAAAATTATTTTGTCAAGATATGGTCTGAACTATATGGTAACATATAGCAGTAGTTAATTCTACGGGGTATGTATAACGAACATACTTGAACATAATTGGTTAGAAGAACAGCAGAAATAGTATTAGTAGATCCAGAAGATAAAGAAGCAATAGATGCAAAAACAAATCTATATAAACAAATTGATGGTCAATGGATAGTTGATAAAGATATAATCCATAGACAAATGAGTAATAACTCAATATACTATAAGGAAAAACCAAGTCGTGAACGATTACATTGGCAATTAGAAAAAATGAGATATTCAGGAGAACCAGGTTGGGTAAATGAAGTAGCTGGTGCAAAGAGAAGACCAAATATGAATGGAGTTAATCCATGTGGAGAAATATTACTTGACTCTAGAGGATTATGTAATCTAACTACTATTAATGTATATTCATTTGTAGATAAAAATGGAAATCTTGATATAGAAGGATTAAAAGAAGCTCAAAGGTTATCTGCAAGAGCAGGTTATAGAATGACTTGTGTAGAATTAGAACTTCCAAAATGGGATAGAGTTCAACAAAGAGATAAGCTTATAGGTTGCTCCTTAACTGGATGGCAAGATATGGTTAATGCTACAAATATGGATAGTGATGAACAAGCAAGAATATTAAGGGAACTTAAAGATGCAGCTAAAGAAGCTTCAACAGAATATGCTGAAGATATAGGTGAAAATGTTCCATTACTTGTTACAACAGTAAAACCTGAAGGTACACTTAGTCAATTACCAACTGTTTCAAGTGGTGTACATTACTCACACTCTCCGTATTATATAAGACGTGTAAGAATAAATGCAGATGATCCACTTGTTAAGGTATGTGAAGAATTAGAATATCCAATACATCCAGAAGTAGGTCAAGATTATGATACATGTACTACTAAAGTTATAGAATTTCCTGTTAAATCTCCTGAAGGAAAAACTAAGTATGACGTATCTGCAATAGAACAACTAGAAAATTATAAACTATTTATGGAGAATTATGTAGAACATAACTGTTCAATAACTGTTCATGTAAGAGATTATGAATGGGATGAAGTTGAAGAGTGGGTATGGAATAATTGGGATGATGTAGTAGCTTTATCCTTCTTATCATTAGATGATAATTTCTATGAATTACTTCCATATGAAGCAATTGAAGAAGAAGAATATAATAGAAGAATGTCAGAAATGAAACCATTTGTTCCATCATTATTAAGCAAATATGAAAAAGAACAAACTGAATTTGATATTGGAGATGAAAGTTGTGATACTGGAGTATGTCCAATAAGGTAATGGAGGAATACAATTGAAGGTAAGAGGATTTGAATTAGTAGATGATGAATTTAGAGTTCATAAAGAAAAAGAAATAAATATTCCCTTAAGGGCTAGTACTGGTTCTGCAGGATATGATATATATACTCCTGAAAAATTTATTATTAAGCCTCAAGAGACCAAAATAATATGGACAGATATAAAGGCTTATATGTTAGACAATGAAGTGTTACAAGTGTATATAAGAAGTTCTATAGGTATTAAAAAAGGACTTGTATTAGCAAATGGCACTGGAATAATAGATAAAGACTATTATTCCAATCCATCTAATGATGGAAATATAGGAGTTGCTATTACTAATATTTCTAAAAAAACAGTAGAAATAAATCAAAATGAAAGAATAGCTCAAGGATTATTCATAAATTATCTTTTAACAGATAATGACAACACAAAAAACAAAAGAATTGGTGGAATAGGAAGTACTGGAAAATAAAAAATGGTCAATTTAACTTTGGTTAAATTGACCATTTTTTATTAAATAACTTCTGGATAGACACTTACTTTTTTCTTTTTTTTACCTAATCTTTCAAACTTAACTATACCATCTGATATTGCAAATAAAGTATCATCTTTTGCCCTTTTTACATTTACACCTGGATGAATCTTAGTGCCTCTTTGTCTTACTAATATATTTCCACTTAGCACAAACTGTCCATCTGCTCTTTTAGTGCCAAGTCTTTTAGATTCACTATCACGTCCATTTTTTGAACTACCACCAGCTTTTTTATGTGCAAAAAGTTGTAAATTCATTTGTAACATTAGAATACCTCCAATCTAATATAATATCTATATATTCGATAACATTTACTAAATGAAAATAATTATCACTAATATATATTATACATTTTTTTTTCCTATAAGTCAAAATATAATATAATCACTTAAGAGTTATCAATAAATTTAGAAAAATGAATTGACAAAGCCTAAAAAATTCATTATAATATAAATGTTACTAATAATTAATATTTATAATGAAAGGGGATTTTGTATGGAAAAAAAGGGGTTAGGGTTAACAACAAAGATTTTATTAGGTTTGTTTTTAGGTCTTTTAACTGGATTAATTCTTTACTTTTTTGTGCCAAAAGGAATGATAAGAGATACCATAATAGTTGATGGACTTTTATATTTTATTGGTCAAGTATTTTTAAGAGCAATAAAAATGCTAGTGGTACCACTTGTATTTATTTCAATAGTAAATGGGGCATCAAGTATTGGAGATATTAAAAAGCTTGGTAGAATTGGAGGAAGAACAGTACTTTTTTATATAACTACTACAGCTATAGCTATATCACTTGCATTATTTGTAGCATCAATTGTAAATCCAGGTATTACAGACGGTGGACTTGATTTATCAAGAGTAGTAACACAAGAAGTAGAAATAAATGAATCAGTACCAATAGTAGATGTATTTTTAGATATGGTACCTACAAATCCAGTATCTTCAATGGTAAATACTAATATGCTTCAGATCATAGTATTTGCACTTTTAATTGGTATTGGACTTTCGGCTCTTGGAGAGAAGGCAAAGAATGTATCACAACTATTTTCCGAGTTAAATGAACTTATGATGAAAATGGTATCTTTCATAATGCTACTTGCTCCTATAGGAGTTTTTGGTCTTATAGCTAAGACATTTGCAAATGAGGGGCTTACTGCTATAGTTCCACTTGCTAAATACTTTGGTACTGTAGTTGGAGTTCTTTTATTACATGCAGTATTAACTTATGGAGGAATATTAAAATTATTTACAGGACTTAGTCCTGTGAGATTTTTCAAAAATTTCTTCCCAGCAATATCAGTAGCATTTTCTACTGCTACTAGTAGTGGTAGCTTACCTGTAACATTAGATGTTTCCGAAGAAAATTTAGGAGTATCAAAAAATATATCTTCGTTTACATTACCACTGGGTGCAACAATAAATATGGATGGAACTGCTATAATGCAAGGAGTTGCTACTATATTTATAGCTCAAGTATATGATATAGATTTAACTTTTGCTCAAATACTAACTGTAATATTTACAGCTACTTTAGCATCAATTGGTACAGCTGGAGTTCCTGGGGTAGGTCTTATAATGCTTTCTATGGTTCTTCAATCAGTTAATATACCTGTGGAAGGAATAGGGCTAATAATGGGAATAGATAGACTACTGGATATGACTAGAACTGCAGTAAATATAACTGGTGATGCAGTATGTACACTTATAGTATCAAAAAAAGAAGGAGAATTTGATGAAACTATATTCCATGGTGAAAATAGTTATGATGGAAATAAAGTTACATCACAACCAAGTATAGCTAATGAACCAGCAAATTAAAAAATACCCCTAGGGGTATTTTTTAATTTGATAAAACTTCTTTAAGTAAAGTTATAAATTTTTTATTTTGTTCTTCTGTTCCTATAGTAACTCTTATCCATGTTCCTGTTATAGGTCTTATTATCAAGCCTCTTTTTTGAAGCTCTATAAATATTTCCTCTGAATCTATATTAACATTAACAAATATATGGTTAGTTTCAGAAGGTGCATATTCTAAGTTTAATTTATCGAATTCATTATATAGGTACTCTTTACCTTCTTTATTTATTCGATAGCAACTTTCTACGAATTCATTATCTTTTAAAGCTTCAACTGCTGCAATCTGTGCAAGTGAATTTACATTGAAAGGTCCTCTAATTTTGTTTATATTTTCAATTATTTCTTCGCTTGCCATAGTATAACCTACTCTTAAAGCAGCAAGGCCATACATTTTAGAAAACGTTCTCATTATGATTAGATTAGAATATTTTTTTAAAAGTTTTAAATTATCCTTTGGATAATCATCTCTTGTTACATATTCTCTATAAGCTTCATCATAAACTACTATTATATTTTCAGGAACTTTTTCTAAAAAATTCAATAATTCTTTTTCACTAAACATAGTACCTGTAGGGTTATTTGGATTACAGATCCAAATTAATTTTGTATTTTTTGTAATGGCATTTATCATACCATTTAAATCATAAGTCCAATTTTTAAGTGGAACTATTTTAGGAATGCCACCCATCATAATGGCTGTAGAGATATATCTTGGGAAAGTTATATCTGCCATTATAACTTCATCACCTTTATTTATAAATGTTTTTGATATCATATCTACCATTTCATCAGACCCACTACTTGGAAGTATCTGTTCCGGTTTTAAATCTAATTTTTTAGCAAGTTCATCTTTTAATATAGTTGTATTTCCATCCGGATAAATTGCTAAATTATCAATAGATTTGATTAGTTTTTCTTTTACTTTTTCTGAAGTACCCATGGGATTTTCATTAGATGCAAGCTTTATAACTTCCTTTAATCCATATTCTTTTTTTACATCTTCTATAGGCTTCCCTGGCCTATAAGCTTTTAAATCTTTAATTTCATCTCTAAATTTTATCATTTAATAGCCCCCCTAGTTGTTAATAGAAATACAATTTTAATTTAATTATATCACACTAGCTAGAAAAGATTTGTTAAAATATTTTTAAAATTCTAACGAAGGGGTATATATCCTATGATTTAACCTTAAAAGTTCTATATAAATTTTAAATTTAATAATATAAAGAAGGAGATTTCAAATCTATGTAGAATATTATAAATAGTCAGAATAATAAACTCTAGTTGAGGGGGAAAGTGTATGTATAATTATAATGCTGATAAGATTAGAAACATAGCTTTTTTAGGACACCATAGTAGTGGTAAGACAACTTTAGTTGAATCAATGTTAATGACTACAGGAGCAATTAAGAGAAAAGGTAGAGTAGAAGATAGAAATACAATATCAGACTTTGATAAAGAAGAAAAATCAAGAGAAGTTTCTATTTACACTTCTGTTATACCATTAGAATGGAAGAATCATAAATATAATGTATTGGATACTCCAGGTTATTTTGATTTTGTAGGTGAAGTTCATTCAGCTCTTAGAGTATCAAAAGGAGCGGTAATTGTATTAGATGCTAGTTCAGGAATAGAGGTAGGTTGTGAAAAAGCTTGGAAACTCACTAGAAAAAGAAGTACTCCAACTATTTTATATATAAATAAAATGGATAAAGAAAATATTAACTATGATAAATTAATAAATCAATTAAGAGAAAAATTTGGTAAAGCAGTTATACCATTTCATATTCCAATAGGAAAGGAAAATGAATTTAAAGGTTTTGTTAATATAGTTGATATGAAAGCAAGAATTTATAATAAAGATAAAAAAGTATGTGAAGATGCAGAAATTTGGCCAGAAAAAGAAGTTAAAATGGGAGATTATAGAGAAATGCTCATTGAATCAGTAGCCGAAAGTGATGATGAATTACTAGAGAAATATTTTGAAGGAGAAGAATTTACAGAGGAAGAAATACACATTGGTTTACGTAAAGGAGTTATTGAAGGTAAACTTATACCAGTTCTTATAGGTTCTGCTACATTAAATGTGGGTACAGAAACACTTTTAAATATGATGTGGGATTATCTACCTTCTCCAACTGATTTAGAAAAACCAAGTGGAATAAATCCAAATAATAATAAAGAAGAAGAAAGAAATATAAAAGATGAAGAACCATTTTCAGCGACAGTATTTAAAACTATTGCAGATCCATATTTAGGAAAGATTTCACTATTTCAAGTAAGAAGTGGAATATTGAAAAAAGATGATGAAGTATATAATTCAAACACTGAAGAAATAGAAAAAATAGGAAATATATTTATGTTAAGAGGTAAAGAGCAAATAGAAGTAAATGAAGTTCATGCTGGAGATATTGGAGCAGTTTCAAAATTAAACAATACACATACTGGTGATACAATATGTAATAAAGATAATCCTATTATTTATGAAAATATACACTTTCCAAAACCAACATTGTTTATGGCTGCTAGACCAGTAAATAAAAATGATGAAGAAAAGATAGGTCAAGCTCTTCAAAAATTATTAGAAGAAGATAAGACCTTTAGTGTAGAAAGAAATAATGAAACTAAAGAACTTTTAATTGGAGGACAAGGAAATACACAATTAGAAGTAATTAAAAATAAATTAAAAAATGATTTTGGAGTTACTATTGAATTATCAGATCCTAAAATTGCATATAGAGAAACTATAAAAGGAATTTCAAATGTTCAAGGTAAGCATAAAAAACAATCTGGTGGAGCAGGACAATATGGTGATGTTATAATAAAATTTGAACCCTCAACAGAAGAATTTATATTTGAAGAAGAGATATTCGGTGGGGCAGTACCAAGACAATATATACCAGCTGTAGAAAAAGGGCTTAAAGAATCAGTTTTAAAAGGGCCACTTGCAGGATATCCTGTAGTTAATATAAAGTCAACATTATTAGATGGTTCATATCATCCTGTAGATTCAAATGAAATGGCTTTTAAAATAGCTGCATCATTGGCATTTAAAAAAGGAATAGAAAAGGCAGGTCCAGTACTTTTAGAACCTATTATGAGAGTAGAAATAATCATACCAGATGAGTATATGGGTGATATAATGGGGGACATGAATAAAAGACGTGGAAGAATATTAGGTATGGAGCCTAGAGAAGATGGTACTCAATTAGTAATAGCAGAAGCTCCCGCTGCTGAAATGTTTAAATATACTATAGATTTAAAATCCATGACTCAAGCTCGAGGAACATTTTTAATGGAATTTTCAAGATATGAAGAAGTTCCATCAAATATAAGTGAAAAAATAGTTGAAGAATATAAAAGTAAAGAAGCATAATAAAGCTCGCCAATTGGCGAGCTTTATTATGTGTTTCAGATATGGGATTTAGAGTAGGTAAAATAAATACTCTAAATTATATGAATTATATAATCAAAATTTTTGACCATAAATAAATTAAATTTAAACTTAAAATTCCAATTGACAAACATTATCAATTAGAATAGACTAAATATATGCTAGGCATACAATAAGGAGGGATTTGTTTAATGACATATTTAGATCTTTATATACAAATTGATAAATACTTGGAATCTAAACTTTTCTTCCAAGTTGTAGAAATGAAAATTTTTGATTATTTTCATCATTCTACAACAAAAGAAAAAGTTGCACAAGAAATGAAAATATCTATAAAGAGATTAGAACCTTTATTAAGAGTTCTAATAAAATTAGGATGGGTAGAAAAGGATAATGAAAAATTAATTAACAATGAAAAGGTTGATAAATTTTTGTATAGTAAAAGTTCATACTATATAGGTGAAATACTTATTATAAAAAAAGAGTTATTAGATTTTGAACATATAGGTAATCTATTAAATGGAGAAGAATCAAAATCTAAAAGAATTTATGATTTTGATAGGATGTTAGATGTAGGTGCAAAGGAAATAGAGTATTTTAGAGTAGATACATTGATAAAAGAGGCAGCACAACTTTTTGAAAGTGAGTCTGTTAAATCTATTTTAGATTTAGGAGGTGGCTCTGGTTTATTTGCTCTAGAGTTGGCATTGTTGTATCCAGAAGCTCAGGTTAGATTATTTGATAGAAGGTCTGTTTTAGATAGGGCTAAATCATATATAAAAAAGAGAGTTCCTTTAGATAGATTAGATTATCAAGAAGGAGACTTTATAAGTGATGATTTTGGTAAAGATTATGATTTAATTATTGCATCAGGTATTATAGATTTTGCCTATAATGATGTGAAAGCTTTCTTGAGAAAACTAAAGGATGGAATTGCATCCAATGGATATATTTTCTTATACTCAGCTTCTCTTTTAAAGGATGATGCATTAATAAATAGAGAACTTAGATGGCTATCAGGTAGACTTCGTTCTAATCTTGTTACTGTATCAAAGGAAGAAATTGAACATGGATTAGAAGATGCAGGACTTGAAGTAGTTAAAAAAACAGAGGATTTGCTTTATCCTATTTGGATTTTGAGGAGGATTTAATGAATGAAACGAAAGTGAAATTGGTAAATTCATTTATTGCCATGATTGAAAAAGTAGCCAATGGAAATATTAATATTTTAGATTTTGGCTCTGAGGATATGACCTTTTACCGAGGTGAAATTCACATATTAAAGAAAATTGGAGATGAGTTAGGAGTTTATAGTTCTGAAATAGCAAGAGATATGGGAGTTACAAGGGCTGTAATTCATAAGACTGTAAAAAAGCTAGAAAACAGAGGTTTGGTTTATAAGTTGGAAGATGATTTAAATAAGAGAAGAAAAAAATTATATTTGACTGAAAAAGGGAAATATGTGTATAAGCTGCATGAAGAGTATCATGAAGAACATGACAAGGCTTTTTTTGACTTTATTCATTCTCTTAATCGTGAAGAAAATCAATTAATAATGGAATTTTTAAAAAGAAGCAACGAATTAATGGATAAATATTTTTAGAGGGGATAATGAAAAAAATAGATGAAATTATATATTACAGGTTTAGCATGATAAAAATATAATTAGTGATAACAATTGTAAATTAGCATATTAAGTATATAAATAAAATAGGAGTTAAAATGGAAGAATATAGAAATATAAATGAAATATATTTTGATTTAATGGAAAATAACTTTTTAAATAAAACTGTAACAAAACCCACATCTGTTGAATACAAGGTAAAGGATTATTTAGGTTGTGGAGTTATAAATAGAATTATACTAAATAAGGGTCTAGAATTTTGTGTATGTAAAAACCATACTTTTAGTAGAAAACTTCTAAATTCCCAATTAAATGAAAAGCAATTTGTAGAAATTACTTATTGTATAGATGGAGAAGCAACTGTTAACTTAGATATTCATAAAGATTTTATTAAATTTAAAAAAGGCGATTTAATATTTTATAGGAATCACAATTTATCTCAATCAGAATGTTTTAATATAGAGTTGAAAAACTATACAGGTATTACAGTAGGTATAGATGATAATATGCTTAAGAAATTTTTCTTTTCTGAATGTGAGGAAACTATGCTAAAACAGTGGGAAAAATCTTTGAATGTCATATTTGGAGAATGTACTCACTTAAAAGTAAAAGCTCCTCCAGTGATAGAATGGGATATGAAAGAGCTGCTTAATTATAATTTTAAAGATGTTACAAGTTTTCTTTTGTGTCAAAGTAAACTTATAGAAGTTATATCTAAAAGCATAAACTATGGAATAAGTAAAAGAACAGATATAACTCTGACAAAGCTAGACAAAGAATATATATGCAAAGCTAAAGATATATTGACTAGAAATATAGAGTATCCACCTAGTATAGAAGCGTTGTCTGAAATGTGCAATACAAATTCTTACAAGCTAAAGAAAGGATTTAAAGAATTATTTAATAAGACACCATATGGTTATTTAAGAGAAGTTAGAATGTACAAAGGTAAGTACTTATTAGAAAATACAGATATGAATATATCAGAAATAGCTAGTTGTGTAGGATATACTAATCCTAGTAAATTTTCAGAAGCATTTAAAATTAAATTTAATATAACTCCCAGTGAGTATAGACAAGTTCATAAAAACATTTAAGTCCATAAATTATATTTAAATATTATTTATGGCTTTTTATTTTGGAGTATAAAAAATACTTAGTGGAGTTGAGAATCATTTTCAATAAATGTAAAATACGAGATAGAAGGGAGTGGAAAAAGTGAAAAAAGAGTCAAATTTAAGTTATTTACTATATTTAGCTGGAGGTGAAAAAGTAAAACTACTTTTATCAGTTATTTTAAGTGTTATAAGTTCGATATTAGCATTCGCACCTTTTATTATTATTTACAAAATGATAATGATATTATTTGAAGGTAATGTGGTTTATAAAGAGGTAGTTAATTTAGCAATATTAGCAACAATTATTATATTATTAAGGATAGTATTTTTTGTTGCATCAGGTGCATTTTCTCATGTGGCTGCATTTAATATTTTATACAATATAAGAATGAAAATAATAAAACACATGGGAAATTTAAATCTAGGTTTTTTTACAAATAAGACTTCTGGTGAATTGAAAAAAATCATAAATGAAGATATAGAAAAAATGGAAAACTTCTTAGCTCATCATATACCGGACATATCTGCAGCAGTAGTAGCACCACTTATTATGTTTATTTATCTTTTTTATCTAAACTATAAAATGGCATTAGTTTTATTGATCCCTATAGTTATAGGAATGGTAGCTCAAAGAATGATGTTTAAAGGTTTTCAAAAGAGAATGGCTCATTATTTTAATCTGCTTGAAAATATGAACTCAAGTATAGTTCAGTTTATTCAAGGAATATCTATAATGAAAGCTTTTAATGTATCTTCGTTATCTTTTGAGAGGTATAGGAAATCCATAGAGGAATATGCTGATTATTGGAAAGAGATAACGAATACTAATTCACAATCATATTCAATATTTTTAGTTATTATGGATTCAGGCTTGTTATTTACAATACCTTTAGGAGGTTACTTCTATGTTAATAGTGACATAGATTTAGGAACTTATCTATTGTTTATAGTTATAAGTATGGGATTTTTTAATTCCTTCAAAACATTACTAGAATTAGGGTCAAATTTTTCCATGATATTTGAAGGCGTAAAAAAAGTCAAAGACATTTTAGATATGCCTAAACAAAAATCAGGAACATATTTACTCGATAAAAATAAGAGTTATGATATAGAAATAAAAAATGTTACATTTAAATATGAAGATAAAGATGTATTAAAAAATATAAATACTAAGCTTGAAAAAGGAACTATCAATGCGTTTGTAGGTGCATCTGGAGCAGGAAAAACTACATTAGCACAGCTAATAGGAAGATTTTGGGATGTAAACAATGGAGATATATTAATAGACAATAAAAATATAAAAGATATATCTATGGAAAACTTAATGGAATCTGTAGCTT
The DNA here is from genome assembly GCF_009911265.1 of Senegalia massiliensis. NCBI lineage: Bacteria > Bacillati > Bacillota > Clostridia > Eubacteriales > Clostridiaceae > Senegalia > Senegalia massiliensis. Next base: position 15,303 of record NZ_QXXA01000018.1, read on the forward strand.
TTGTATTTCAAGATATATTTATGTTAAATGACACTATATACGAAAATATTAAAATGGGGAATGAAACTGTAACAAAAGAAGAAGTAGTAAAGGCAGCCAAGAAGGCTCAAATACATGATTTTATAATAACATTGCCTAATGGATATGAAACTAAAATAGGAGAAGATGGTATAAAACTTAGCGGTGGAGAAAAACAAAGAGTATCTATAGCAAGGGCAATATTAAAAGATGCTCCTATTATAATATTTGATGAAGCTACATCTTTTTCGGATATAGAAAATGAAAGAAAAATACAAATAGCTCTTGAAAATATGCTAAAAGGAAAAACAACTATAATGATAGCTCATAGACTTCACACTATAAAAAATGTAGATAAGATAGTCGTGTTTGATAAAGGAGAGATAAAAGAAGAAGGTAACCACAATAAATTATTAAGTAAAAATAGACTATATAAAGACATGTGGGAAACTTATATAGAAAGTGAAAAACTAGTAATAAAAGGAGGTGCTTAGGATGATAAGTATGATAAAAAGCGTAATAGGAGAAGATGCTAAAAAGTTACGACTACCAATTTTACTTATGTTTTTAGATAGTGTAGGTTTTATGGTTTTTATAGGCGTTTTATACAATGTACTTATGGATATAAACAATAATTCATTTAGCATGGATAAAGTTAAAATGTATACTGTTATTCTTATAATAGCCTTCGTATTTAGATGCATAATGGTAAGTGTAGGTTATAAGTTAAATCATCTTAGAGGGTCTGATATTATAAAAGATATGAGAGTAAGCTTAGGAGATCATATAAGAAGTCTAAACTTAGGTTATTTTAATAAAAATAGTATAGGAAATTTAATGAGCATACTAACTTCTGATGTAACTGAATTTGAAAGAATTTTAACACATAGTTTAGGGGAAATTATAAAGGCAGTTGTGCTAATACCGTATATAACTGTAATATCATTTTTTATAGATACTAAAATTGCTCTAGCTCAACTTATAACTATAGTAATAGGTATACCTATTTTAAAAATAAGTGGTAATATGGCACAAAAGTTTGGGCTAAGAAAAAGAGCTGTATTAAGCGATGTAATATCTAGAATAATTGAGTACATAAATGGTGTAAAAGTATTTAAAGCACATAACCAAACGGGAGATAAATTTAAAAGGTTAGAAAGCTCCTTTAAAAATTTTAAGAAAGAGAGCATAATGATTGAACTTTCTGTAGCACCATTTGTATTGGCGTTTCAAATATTATCTGACTTTATACTTCCTGTAGTGCTATTAGTAGGAACATATACGCTTTTAGGAGGAAGTATAAATGAAAAAACCCTTATAACATTTTTAATTATAAGTCTTTCTTTAACAAATATATTAAAATCACTATCATTGCAGTATCCACAGTATAAAACATTAAAACTTTCAGCAAAAAAGATAAATGATGCTTATGCTAAAAAGCCTTTACAATACAGTACAGACAATGTAAATTTTAAAAATTTTGATATAGAGTTTAAAAATGTTTCATTTGCATATGAGAAAGATAAACAAATACTTAAAGGTATAAATTTTAAAGCTAAGGAAGGAACAACTACAGCATTAGTAGGCCCTTCTGGCTCTGGTAAAACTACTATAACTAGTCTTATAGCTAGATTTTGGGACAATGATAGTGGAGAAATACAAATAGGAGGAAATAATATAACTAAAGTAAATCCAGATTATTTACTTAAACAGATGAGTGTAGTATTCCAAGATGTATATCTTTTAAACGACACTGTATTAAATAATATTAAGTTAGGCAAACCAGATGCTAAGTATGAAGAAGTAGTAAGAGCAGCAAAGCTTGCTAATTGTCATGATTTTATAGAAGATTTTAAAGATAAATATGATACCATGATAGGAGAAGGGGGTTCTACTTTATCAGGAGGAGAAAAACAAAGAATATCAATAGCAAGAGCAATATTAAAAGACTCGCCAATTATACTTTTAGACGAAGCCACAGCATCTCTTGATGCAGATAATGAAATAGAAATACAAAGATCTCTTCAAAAATTAACAGAAGGTAAAACAGTAATAGTTATAGCACATAAGCTAAATACTATAGTAAATGCGGATCAAATAATAGTGCTTAATAATGGTGAAATTGAAGAAATAGGAAATCATGAAAAGTTAGTTAAAAATAAAAAGCGTTACTATAACATGTATAAAGAACAAGAAAAAGCTAAAGGGTGGGCTGTATAATCAATCTTATTTCTACATTAGTATCAGCTGAAGGAATAAATGAATTATTTAAATTACAAGAACAAATGCTATATTTATAAGAGATATAAAATCTAAAGTATTATTTGAACAGATTTGTGTAGTTTTTTAAGATAATTATCTATTTGGATAGATTATTTTAGTAGCAAAAATCCTACGCAAGCTAAGAAGTGGAATATACAAAATTAATATAGTTAACATATATTAAAACTTTACATGTAAGGAGAAGAAAGTAAACTAATTTTCTTCTCCTTTTTTATGTATGGAATGCATGGGCATAGGATACAGTAGTATTGATGTGAATATGACTTTGCATAAATTTGTTAATATTTTAATATACAGTCTTAGTTAGATATGTTAACTAAATTGAAACTATCAAAGGTTGATTAATTAATCATGGTTTATTAATTTATTTTCACTGTATTAAAAGTTTAGATGGTCTTAATATAGTAGAAAACATAAGAAAAATTGAGAAAATCATATATATTATAAAGTAATTTGGGTATAATTTATTTTAAACTGAGATTAAATTTAATTATTAGACTTGAATAATAAATAAGATATTATATAATGAAAATAAAGGTCAAACAAGGTCAAAGTAAAATTAAAGTGAATTTGGTGGGATAACTATGGCAAGAATTAGTGATATTATAGAGAAATTTATAGTTTCAATGATGACAGATACTGAAAAAGATATTTTAGAAATTCAAAGAAATGAATTAGCAGAACATTTTAAATGTGCTCCATCTCAGATAAATTATGTTTTAGCTACTAGATTTACTCCAGAGAAAGGATATTATATTGAGAGTAAAAGAGGTGGTGGCGGGTATATAAAAATAATAAGGGTTAATATCAAAGAAGAAAAAGACATTAGAAAGTTATTAATAAATAGCATAGGTAATAGTATTACAACTCAAAAATCATATAATATTATAGATAATCTTAATGAAAAAGAGTTTATAACAAATAGAGAGTCCTTAATTATGAAAAATGCTATAAGTAATAGTTCACTATCTTTAGTAGGGGAATATAAAAATGAATTAAGAGCAAAAATATTTAAGTATATGCTAATTTCATTGTTAAGTGAGGAGTGAAAAAATGATTTGTGATAGATGCGGAAAAAATCAAGCAACAGTTCATTACAAAGAAATAATAAATGGAAATAAGAAAGAAATGCATTTATGTGATGAATGTGCTCATAATAAACAAATATCTTCACCATTTTCAATTAATCAGTTACTTGCAGGATTAATTGATAGTGGATTTGATAAAAGTGTTGGATTCGATTATATGGAGCCTAAAAAGTGTGAAAATTGTGGGATGACTTATAATAGATTTAAACAAACAGGAAAATTAGGATGTAGTAAATGTTATGAAACATTTAATGAAAATCTAAATCCTTTATTTAAAAGAATCCATGGTCATGATACTCATAGAGGTAAAATACCAAATAGAGCAGGTAAAAGTATAAAATTAAGAAATGATATAAAAAAATTAACTAAAGAATTAAATAAGGCTATAGAAAATGAGGAGTTTGAAAAAGCTGCAGAATTGAGAGATGAAATAAGGGATCTTAGAGAGGATATAAAAGAGTAAGAGGTGATTTAAATGAAATGGTTAGATTGTGATAGTTGCGATCAAGATATAGTTGTAAGTAGTAGAATAAGACTTGCAAGAAATATAGAAAATATAAAATTTCCTCAAAAGATAAATAAAGATGATTCTGAGAGTGTAAAAGAACAAATAAAAAAAGCTGTAACAGAAAATGATGAAATAGGTAAAAATTATAGATATTATGATATGAAAAATTTAAATATAGTTGAAAGTAGAAAATATGTAGAAGATCATTTGATATCTCCTGGATTACTTGAACATAATAAAATTGGTGGTTTTTTACTGAGTGAAGATGAAAAATCCACAATTATGATAAATGAAGAAGATCATATAAGAATGCAAGTTTTGTATCCAGGATTTGAATTAGAAAAATGTTTTGATGAATCTAATAGAATTGATGATATTTTAGAAGGTAAAATTAAATATGCATTTGATGAAAAGATAGGTTATTTAACTTCATGTCCTACTAATATAGGTACTGGCATGAGGGCATCAGTGATGTTACATCTACCTTCACTTGTTATAACAAATCAAATCAATGGAATAATTCAAGCAGTAAATCAAATCGGTCTTACTGTGAGAGGTGTATATGGAGAAGGAAGTAATGCGATGGGTAATTTATTTCAAATATCTAATCAGACTACAATAGGTGAGTCCGAAGACGATATAATTCAAAAATTAAAGAATATAGTAAATCAACTTGTTAAAAATGAACGAAATGCTAGAAGTACTATCTATACTAATAATAAAATAAGAATGGAAGATAAAGTATGTAGATCACTTGGTACATTAAAAAATGCAAGAATATTATCTACTGATGAAGCAATGAGTCTATTATCGGATGTAAAATTAGGTATAGAAATGAGCATAATAGATAATATTGATAGAGTAATAATAAATAAGCTTATGATAGAAATACAGCCTGCACATATTTTAAATAGTGCAGATAAAGATTTAGATGCAAATGACAGAGATATATTAAGAGCAAAAATTGTAAGAGAATCATTAGAAGAGGAGGTAATTAAATAATGGCAATGTTTGGAAGATTTTCAGAAAGAGCACAAAAGGCAATTATATTGTCACAAGAAGAAGCAAAATCATTAAATCATAATTATGTAGGAACAGAACATTTATTACTGGGAGTATCAAAAGAAGGAGAAGGAATTGCAGCACAAGTATTAAATAAATTAGGAGCAACTACTGATAAAATAAAGGTAGAAATAGAAAAGAGACTTGGAAAAGGAAAAGAAGCTACAGAAGTCTTGGGCTTTACCCCTAGAACTAAAAAGGTATTTGAGTTAAGTTTTATGGAAGCAAGAAATATTGGTCATAATTATGTAGGTACTGAACATATATTACTTGGACTTATAAAAGAAGGAGAAGGTGTAGCTCCTAATCTATTAAAAGCTATGGGTATTGATTTAAATATGCTAAGAAATGAAATTATAAAGATGCTTGGTAATACAAACTCTAGTAGTGGATCTTCTGGAATGAATACCTCAGGAGGTAATAGAAGTAATACAAAAACACCTACATTAGATAAATACGGAAGAGATTTAACTGAGTATGCCAATGAGGGTAAATTAGATCCAGTTATAGGAAGACAAAAAGAAATTGAGAGAGTAGTTCAAGTGTTAAGCAGGAGAACAAAAAATAATCCTGTGTTAATAGGTGAACCAGGAGTAGGAAAAACAGCAGTTGCAGAAGGCCTTGCACAAGAAATAAATGAAGGCAAAATTCCAGAAATATTAAAAGATAAAAGAGTAGTTACTTTAGATTTAGCTTCAATGGTAGCTGGAGCAAAATATAGAGGTGAATTTGAAGATAGACTTAAAAAAATAATGGAAGAGATAAGAAATGCAGGAGATATAATACTTTTCATTGATGAAATGCATACCATAATAGGTGCAGGTGCAGCAGAAGGTGCAATTGATGCATCTAATATATTAAAGCCAGCACTTGCAAGAGGTGAACTTCAAGCAATAGGCGCTACAACTTTAGATGAATATAAAAAACATATAGAAAAAGATGCTGCACTTGAGAGAAGGTTCCAACCAATACAGGTAGAAGCTCCTTCAATAAAAGATACAGTTAAAATACTTGAAGGATTGAGAGATAGATATGAAGCACATCATAGGGTGAAAATTACAGATGAAGCCTTAAAAGCTGCAGCAGAATTATCTGAAAGATATATTACTGATAGACATCTTCCAGATAAAGCTATAGATTTAATTGATGAAGCAGCTTCACGTGTAAGAATTCAGACAATAACAGCACCTCCAGAACTTAAAGATATTGAATCAAGATTAGAAGAATTATCACAAGAAAAAGAAGAAGCAGTAAATACTCAAAACTATGAAAAAGCAGCACAATTACGTGATGAAGAAAAGAAACTAAAAGAAAAGTTAGAACAGGAAAGAAATGAATGGCAAAAAGATAAGAGATCAAAGGCTAATGAAGTTGGATATGAGGAAATAGCTCACATTGTATCTTCATGGACTGGAGTTCCTGTAAAGAAAATGACAGTTGAAGAATCAGAAAGATTACTAAATTTAGAAGGATTACTTCATGAAAGGGTAATAGGTCAAGATCAAGCTGTAAAAGCAGTTGCAAGTGCTGTAAGAAGAGCAAGAGTAGGGCTTAAAGATCCAGATAAACCTATAGGTTCATTTATATTTTTAGGACCAACAGGAGTAGGTAAAACTGAGTTATCTAGAGCACTTGCAGAGGCACTATTTGGAGAACAAGATGCGATGATTAGAATTGATATGTCAGAATACATGGAAAAACATTCTGTATCACGTCTTGTAGGTTCACCACCAGGATATGTAGGTTATGATGAAGGTGGCCAATTAACTGAAAAAGTAAGAAGAAAACCATATTCAGTAATATTATTTGATGAAATTGAAAAAGCACATCCAGATGTATTTAATATACTTCTTCAATTATTAGATGATGGTAGGCTTACTGATTCAAAAGGAAGAACAGTAGACTTTAAAAATACAGTTGTTATTATGACATCAAATGTAGGGGCATCTACTATTAAAAAACAAAAGACACTTGGATTTACAGCACCACAAGATGAAGAAAAAGCAGAATATGAAAAAATGCGTGATAATGTTATGGATGAATTAAGAAGAAGTTTTAGACCAGAGTTCTTAAATAGAATAGATGAAGTAATAGTATTCCACTCATTAAATCAAACTCATATAAATGAGATAGTAGAGCTTATGGTAAGAGACTTAGAAAAACGACTTAAGAAATTAGATATAGACATCAAACTAACAGATAATGCAAAAGAATATATAGGTAAAGAAGGATTTGATCCTCAATTTGGTGCAAGACCACTTGAAAGAACTATAAGAAAGAAAATAGAAGATAAACTTTCAGAAGAGATACTAAAAGGTGATTTAGAAAAAAGTGATAACATCCTAGTGGATTTAGATGAAAATGAAGAGTTAACATTTAGTAAAGAGTAATTAGAAAAAATTAAGGGCTAGTAATATTAATATTGCTAGCCTTTTTTATTTTTGGCTCTGTTAAAGTCTGTTGTTGATTAATTGGTTTATAGGAACTTATGTTCTGTAATGGGTTTAACTATATAAAAGTTGGTGATAAACGTGAGAGCAACTGATATTCTTAAAGCCATTCAAAAACTAAATCCATCAGAAAAGCAATGTTATAGCTGTAAAGCGTGTAAAAAGATATTTACTGACCTAACAAATACTACTCTATATCGAACACGCCATCTTAATCAATGGATTAAATTCATCGAATGTATGATAGAAGGATACTATCTTCGTAAATCTGCTGAAAAGGTATGGATATTTATCAATTCAAGTCTGATGATAAGGTTCGTACAAAGGGACTATACCATATCTAGAACGTTAACAATTATCTGGCTTGGTTTCAAGTGTTAGAATTCATTCAACATCAAAGGAATCCTATTACTATGAATGACTTGATGATTAAAGGAAATTTAATACAAAATATGGAGACATATGATATACTTAGGTTATCTAGATTCACGATATAAACAATACTGCTTGTTCAACTAACGGAGCAGGATTATTTAAGAATTGACATTCAATACTTAAATAATGTAATTCTTAGTATGAAACTATACAATTAGGAGGGGTTACAATGGATACGACACAACAGAACAGTAATGCTTGGGATAAAAAGGTAGAGGAAGGCTCTAGATACACTAAATCTGTAAGTCGTGAAATAATAGAAAAAAGTAAGTCAGGTGAATGGGAAATCACAGTTACCACAGAAAAATCAGTTCCTAGAAAATGGTTTCCAAAATCATTAGACGGGTTAAAGATACTTTGTTTAGCATCAGGTGGAGGGCAACAAGGCCCCGTTTTAGCTGCCACTGGAGCAGATGTAACAGTTACTGATATATCTAAAAAGCAACTAGAATAAGATGAAAAGGTAGCGAAACGTGATGGATTAACTTTGAAAACAATACAAGGAGATATGTCGGACCTTAGTGATTTCGAAGATGAATATTTTGATATTGTAGTAAACCCTGTATCTAATTTGTTTGTAAAAGATGTACAACCTGTATGGAATGAAGTTTCAAGAGTTTTAAAGAATAATGGAATTCTGATTTCTGGATTTACAAACCCTTTATTATGGATTTTTGATGACAATCAAGAAAGAAAAGGTATTTTAGATGTTAAACATTCTATACCTTCATCTACATTGGATTATTTACCAAAGGATGAAGTTCAAGGTTACATCGATTCTAGTCAAACAATAGAATATGCACATACTTTAGAAGACCAAATCCAAGGACAGATAGACGCTGGTTTTGTTATTACAGGTTTTTATGAGGATGATTTTGGCGGAACAAGAATCATTGATAAGCATATCAAAACTTTTATTGCTACTAGAGCAATTAAACTAAAAGTAGATTAAGAATTTCCTTGTTGCACTAACGGGTACGTTAGTTGAACAAGCAAATATTATAAAAATGAAACTTCCTAATTTATGGAAGTTTCATTTTTATAATAAATATCAACATTAAACTTTAACAGAGTCTTATTTTTAAAAGGATTTATATACTTTTTATAGAATAATATTAGTATATAGAGTTTTAATATAGGAATGAGAAAACCTAGTTTAAAGAAAATAATAGCTGCAAAAACTAGTATAAAAAGACAAATAGTACATCGTTCAGGACTTAAAATGCCTAAAGGATACGGCTGGTTAATAAATTCTAAAAAATATGCATATAATAAAACCTCATTTGATATTTTTAAAGTTCTTAAAAAGATATTTAAGTAAAAATTCATAACTAAAAAGGATGTGATTATAAATGGATATTATTGATAGATTAAAATCATTAAATGAAATAATTTGGTATAATCCCAATTATATAGCTTACCCGAATATGAATGATTTTTCTATTAATATAGAAGATGTAAAGAAAGCAGAGTCAAGGCTTTTGAGGTTTACACCTTATATTGAAAAAGTTTTTCCAGAGACTAAAGATGGAATTATAGAATCTCCTATAAATAGAATATATAAAATGAAAAATAAAATAGAGAATATTTTTGATACTAAAATATATGGAAATCTTCTTTTGAAAAGAGATGATCTGCTTCCTATAGCTGGTTCAATAAAGGCTCGAGGAGGAATATATGAAGTTTTAAAATATGCAGAAGAACTTTTGCTAAAACAAGGATTACTTAACATAAATGATGATTATAGAATATTAACAGAAGAAAAGTTTAAGAATTTCTTTTCACAATATACTATACAAGTAGGAAGTACAGGCAATCTTGGACTTAGTATAGGAATTATAAGTGCTAAGATTGGATTTAAGGTGATAGTACATATGTCATATGATGCTAAGAAATGGAAAAAAGATTTGCTTAGATCTAAAGGTGTTAAAGTAGTAGAGTATGAAGATGATTATTCTATAGCTGTTAAAGAAGGAAGATATTTATCTGATAGAGATCCTAAGAGTTATTTTATAGATGATGAAAATTCAAAAAATCTATTTTTAGGATATACAGTTGGTGGTATGAGAGTTAAAAAACAATTAGATAATATGGGAATTCTAGTAGATGAAGACAATCCTTTATTCGTATATTTACCTTGTGGAGTAGGAGGTGGTCCTGGAGGGGTTGCTTATGGACTTAAACTTGTGTATGGAGATAATGTAAAATGTTTTTTTGCAGAACCAACTCATTCTCCTGCAATGTTATTAGGGCTTGCAACAGGAAAATATGATAAAATTTCTGTCAAAGATATTGGATTAGATAATAAAACTGAAGCTGATGGATTGGCAGTTGGTAGACCGTCCCCTATTGCAAGTGAGATCATGGATAAACTTCTTACCGGAGCATTTACTATAGAAGATAAAAAGTTACATATCTTTTTAAAAGCATTATATAAATCAGAAAATATATTTTTAGAGCCTTCAGCATTAGCTGGATTTCTAGGCCCAATATTCACATCTTCTAAATATAAAGAAGAAAATATTACACATTTATGCTGGGGTACAGGAGGAAGCTTAGTTCCAAAAGAAGTGAGAGAAGAATTTTTGATGATATAAAGGTCCGAAGTATTAATAAATGATTGGAGCTGAATGATTATGAAAAAAATTACAAAATATTTTTTAATATTATTTTCTTTAATAATATTTATATCTTTATTTTCAGCTTGTAGTGGACAGGATGATGAAACTAATGAGTATTCTATGAATACTTTAGAAAAGGAAATTTCAGATGAAGAAGCTGATTTTAATACACCAGAAGTAGAGAGATCTGAAATAGCAGAGGGCGAAAAAATAATTTCAACTTATTTTATGAGCCTAGAAACACTTGACTTTGAAAAGACAAGATCAGAGTTAGAAAGTTTAATTGAAAAGCATAAATCTTTTATAGAAAATTCTAATGTGAATTTTAGAGGCTCTAGTTATTCTAAAAACTATAGATATGGAGACTATTCAATAAGAATTCCAGAAGAAGGTTTAGAAAAATTTAAAACTGACTTAAGTCAAATAGGAAATATAATTGAAGAAAGCAAAAACAATCAAGATGTAACAAAACTTTATAGAGATACAGAATCTAGATTAAAGCTAGTAACTTCAAAAGAAAAAAGATTGTTGGAACTTTTGGAAAAAGCAGAAAAAATAGAAGATATCATAGCTATTGAATCTGAACTTACTAATACTATTTATGAAAAAGAAAGATTAGAAAAAAGTCTAAAATCTATAGATGAAAAAATTGAATATACTACTTTAAATTTACAGCTAATAGAAGTAAGAAATTTTTCCAATACTGATAATGTAGATAATTCACTTATTACTAGATTGAAAAATGCATTCACTAATTCAATATTTGCTTTTAAAATAGCATTAGAAAACTTTATAATATGGCTAGTATATGCCTTACCTTATATATTAATTTTAGGTGTTTTAGTATTACTAGGTGTAATATTTATAAAGAAAAGAAAGAAAAAATAAATAAATGAAATCTAAGTTAAAGGCTATAAGATAATTATTTTATAGCCCTTTTCTGATATACTATAACTATAAAAAACTTAAGTTGAATAAAGAATTATTGTTATTAGAATTTTAAAGTTTAGGGGAGATATTATATGCTTACAGAAATAAATCAAGAAATACTGGTAATTAAAGAAAAATTAAGAGAAAATAAAAAGCTCAAATCATTGAAAAAAACAATAGAGGAAGAACTTGAAACAAAGAAAATTCAACAAAAAGAATTAAAGAAAATATTAGAAAAAGAAAGAAAAGACTTTGAAAAACTTGAAGATTTAAGTTTAAGTTCAATATTTCTATCATTAACAGGAAAGAAAGAAGAAAAACTTGATAAAGAAAAAGAAGAATATATTATAGCAAAACTTAGATATGAAGATTGTATTAAACAGATTAATGAGTTGGAAACCCAGCTAGATGATACTAACCAATTATTGATAAACTATGAAAAAGTTGATAAAAGATATGAGGATTTAATAAAAGAAAAGGAAGAATTATTAATTAGAGAAGGTGGAAATTTAGGGAATGAATTAAAAAATAAAATTTTAAATATAGATCAACTTAAAGTAGATATGAAAGAATTAAGAGAAGCTATAAATGCTGGTAAAGATGCATTAAGTTCTTTAGATCTTGTAGAAGAAAAACTTAATAGTGCAAGGAACTGGGGTACTTGGGATATACTTGGTGGTGGTCTAATTTCTAATATGGCTAAACATTCAGCCATAAATGAAGCAAATAATATAGCAAAAACTGCTCAATTTGACCTTAAAAAATTTAAAAAAGAATTATCAGATGTAAATGAATTTACAAGTATTCAGGTTAATTTATCTTCTTTTGTATCTTTTGCAGATTTTTTCTTTGATGGTATATTGTCTGATTGGTTTGTGCAGTCAAAAATAAAAGATTCATTAAACAATGTTAATGCAGCTATGAGAGAAATAGAGGTTATAATTTCAGATTTAAATCAAAATATTAATAAATTAGAAAATAACTTAAATGAATTAGAATTAGAAGTAAAAAATATTTTGAATAATATTTAATATTACTTTACAACATATTTTTATATAAAGGAGATAAGGATGAAAAAAGAAAAGTTTTGTTTAGAAGAAGCAACTATAGACTCAATTCATACTGAATTTAAAAATGGTAGCTTGACTTGTAAAGAACTTATAAAAAAGTACATAGATAGAATTGAAAAATGTGACAAAATAGGCCCTATGATTAATTCTGTAATTATGATAAATAAAAATGCATTTAAAATAGCAGATGAATTAGATGAAAAATTTAAAAAATCAGGATTAACAGGACCTTTGCATGGAATACCTGTATTGTTAAAAGATAATATTAATTTAGAAGGTACTGAAACTACAGCAGGTTCTATTAGCTTAAAAGAAGTAAAATCTGAAAAGAATGCTTTTATTACTAAAAAGCTAAAAGATGCAGGTGCTATAATAATAGCAAAAGTTAATTTACATGAATTTGCAATATGGGGTGAAACAGTAAGTTCCATACTTGGACAAACTTTAAATCCTTATGATTTAACTAGAACACCTGGGGGCTCTAGTGGTGGAACTGGTGCAGCAGTAGCTATGAATTTTGGTTTAATAGGGATAGGAACAGATACAGTAAATTCTGTAAGGTCTCCTGCTTCAGCATGTAATTTAGTAGGATTTAGACCAACTGTTGGGTTAGTAAGTAGGAGTGGAATTATACCTTATTCATTGACTCAAGATACAGCTGGACCAATTATGCGTACTGTAGAAGATACGGCAAAGGTATTAGATGCAATTGTTGGATATGATGTTAAGGATCCAATGACAGCATGGTCTATAGGAAATATCCCTAAAACTTATACAAAGTACTTAAACACAGAAGGATTGAATGGGAAAAGAATTGGAGTATTAAAAAGTTTTTTTGGTAATGAAGAAATACATAAACAAGTAAATGACATAATATATAGTAATTTAAAAGTTATGGAAGACAATGGTGCTGAGGTAGTAAATATTTATGAGAATATAGATGCTGATAAGTTAATAGAACAAACAAGTGTACATCTTTATGAATTAAAAGAAGACTTAAATGAATATTTAAAAGAGTTGGGATCAAGATCCAAAGTTAATTCACTTAATGATATAATAAAATCTAAGAAATATCATAAGGGAATAGAAAAAAATATTAAATTTGCAGAAACTATTGATAGAAGTATGCCTGAATATAATAAAAGAATAGTTAATAGGATTGAACTACAAAATTTAGTAATGGAACTTATGGCAAAATATAAATTAGATGCAATTTTATATCCTCATCAAAAAAGACCAGTTGTAAAAGTAGGTGAATCTCAAGTAGATAGAAATGGAGTATTAGGAGCTATAACTGGATTTCCTTCTTGCGTATTACCTGCTGGATTTACAAATCAAACGGAAACAGCACCGATTGGTATTCCGGTAGGTATAGAATTTTTAACTAGAGAATGGAATGAATCTGTATTATTTGAAATTGCATATGGTCTTGAACAATCAACTAAAAATAGGAAAAGTCCTGTTATAAATAAAAATATTGTTTAGGAAATTTCCTAAACAACATTTTTTATTTATCTTCAATTCTTAAATTAAACCCTTGATTTTTAACTACATTTAAAAGTTTACTTCTTTTTTCGTTTTCCATTTTAAGAATTTCAACTACTTGTTTACTAAATTCATCAAGAGATTTTGTTTCATTTCTTAAATCATAGTATTCCTTCATTTCTTTATCGTATTCCTTTATAGATTCTAGATAATTTTCTTGTTTTTTATACCTGTTTTCAAATACTTTAAGAGATATATCCATTCTAGGTTTTAACATAGGATATTGATCTGGATAACCAAAGCCAACTCCTACTATAGGAAATGTAAGTCTTGGAAGTTCTAATAGATCTATGATAGCTTGAGGGTCATTTAAAATACTTCCTAGATAAACAGTACCCATATCTAATGATTCAATAGCTGTAATCATATTTTGAGCAGCTATTGCACCATCTGTAAATCCTTGAAAAAATCTATCCATATCTTTTTTATGAGGTAAATTTTCCCCTAGTTCTTCTGATATTCTAGCATTTCTATATACATCAACTATAAATATAACTAGCTCTGGAAAATTTTTTATATAGTCTTGGTTACATATTTTACTTATCTTGTCTTTTGTTTTATCATCAGTTATACGAATTATGCTATAAGATTGCATAGCTATACTAGAAGCAGTACGATTTGCTACTTTAAATAATGTGTTTAAAGTATTTTCATCTACTTTTTTATTTTTGAATTTCCTAATTGTACGGTGATTTAATTGACTTTCGATAGTTTTATTCAATAAATCTCATCCTTTCAAATATAATAGATATCTAATATATTTTTTACCACTAATTTTAATTATCAAACTTTATTTTTGACGACAGAATTGACAACTTTAACTAATAATGATATATTATAAACAAATTGAATATAGCTATATTGGTACAATTTAATGTTAAATTGTTTAAAAGGGAAGTTCGGTGAAATACCGACACGGTCCCGCCACTGTAATAGATAGAATCTTATGAATACCACTATGATGAACATGGGAAGGTATAAGATTTGTTATTCTTAAGTCAGGAGACCTGCCAATAGTGTAAGCGCTGTTTATTACTCACGAGGATGAGGAGGTGTTATTTGATAATATCCTTTCTATGTCTAGAAAGGTTTTTTTATTAGTAATAAGTCAGCAAATATATGCTGATTTTTTTATGTTTAGATTACAATTACTACTATATAATACCTTATAATATTAGTAATTTAGAATAAATTCGTTATAAGTTATAGGATTAATAGAAGATCTATATTGTCAATTATAAGTGTTTAGTAGAACTATCCTATATAGAGTAATCTATTCATATGTTAGGAGTGAATTTAATGAATATAGCAATTGGAATATGTGAAAAGGTAAATGGAATTTGCACAACAATGGGATGTTTTAAAGCTTTTAATAATAAAGAAAAATATTTTAAAAGCTATAAAAATGAAGAAATAAATCTATCATCTTTTTTTACATGTCAAATATGTTCTAGTGAGTCAAAAGATTGGGTAAATGAATTAGCAGATAGATTTGTAAAAAATAATATATTTAAAGTACATATAGGTGTATGTATAGTAAAGTGTAAAGCAGAGAAGAAGGAAGAAATAGTAAATATATTTAAATCTAAAGGAATAAAAGTAATTGAGGGAACTCATTAATAGAAAGGTGAAATAAATGAAAAGAATAATTAAAAAACTAAGTATTTTTATATTGATAATTTTTTTAGTGAATTTAGTAGGATGTAGGAATGATAATAGTGATTCAAAAGAGTCAAATACTGAATCAACAGTTGTAGAAAAAAATGAATCCAATAAAAGCAATGAAAGTTCTCATTATCCTGTAACTGTTACTACTTATAATTGGGCTAAGGAGCCAGTGGAAATAACGTTTAATGAAGCTCCTCAAAGGGTAGTTGCAATATACCAAAGTGCAATAGAAACACTTTTAGCTTTAGATCAAGGAGATAAAATAGTAGCAGCTTCATATTTAGATGATCCAGTTAAAGAAGAATTTAAGGAATCATTTGATAAAATAAAATATTATAAGCAACTTCCAACAAAAGAAGAGATATTAGCATTGGAACCTGATTTTATTACTAGTTGGTATTCTTTATTTGCAGAGAAGGTTTATGGCGATGTTTCTTTTTGGCATGAAAGAGACATCAATACTTATATCCAGCAGAATAGCGGTGTTAAATCACCTAACACTTTAGAAAATGAGTATCAAGATATAATTAATATGGGAAAAATATTTAATGTAGAAGATAAAGCTAATAAGATTGTAAAAGAAATGAAAGAACAAATTGAAAAAGCTAAAGAAAGCGTAAAGAGTAAAGAAAAAGTAAAAACAGTTATTTTAGAAGTAGGAAAAGAAGGACAATATAGAATATATGGAGAAGATAGTATAGGTGGAGATATAGCAACTCAAGTAGGAGCAGATTTAGTTGCTAAAAAAAATATAGGGATGGAAGATTTGATAAATTTAAACCCTGATGTTATTTTTACAGTATATTATGGTGATTCAATAGATAGAGAAGAAGCAGTTAATAGCATAATGGATAATCCTGCTCTTGGAAGTATTTCTGCGGTTAAAAATGATAGAGTAAACCCTATTGTATTAAGTGAAGTTTATGCAAGTGGTATTAGAACTATGGATGGAATAAATACTATAATTGAAGGGATTTATCCAGATATGAAAGGTGAATAGATAATGGAAGATTCAAATAACCTTAAGAATAAAAAATGTTTAATAGAAACACCTACTTATATAGGTGTTTCTATTATTCTAGTTTTATTTTTATTATTTTCTTTTTTTTACTCAATAACATTTGGTTCAATAGATATTTCAGTGAAAGATATATATAGAATAATATTACATAAAATATTTAATATAGGTTCTATTGATAATTTATCAAGGGCAATTATTGATATTGTTTGGTTAGTAAGATTACCAAGGATAATTTTAGCCATAATTGTTGGAATGGGTCTTTCGGTTTCTGGAGTTATTATGCAAGCAGTTGTAAAAAATCCGTTAGCTGATCCATATATATTAGGAATTTCATCAGGAGCTTCACTTGGTGCTACTCTTGCTATAATGCTTGGCATTGGAACTACATTAGGTTCTAACTATGTTGGTATAAGTGCTTTTATAATGGCTTTTATAGTTTCAATTATGGTAGTTGCTTTAGCAAATTTAGGGGGAAGACCAACTTCTACAAAACTTTTATTAGCAGGTATGGCTATTAGTACATTATGTTCTTCATTTTCAAGTTTTATAATATATACTTCTGAAAACAGAGAGGGTATGAGAACTGTAGCTTTTTGGCTTATGGGTAGCTTTAGTGGAGCAAATTGGGATAACTTAAAAATTGCAATTCCTGTAGTAGTTATTTCTACTATATTTTTTATAACACAATATAGAACTTTAAATCTAATGTTATTAGGAGATGAAGTATCTATTACCTTAGGTACTGATTTACAAAGATATAGGCAATTTTATTTATTAATAACTTCAATTATTATAGGTTTTTTAGTGTTTAATGCAGGTATAATAGGGTTTGTAGGATTAATAGTTCCTCATATAGCAAGATTAATTTTTGGAACAGATCATAAAAAAATCCTTTTAATGTCAGCTTTGATAGGTTCTATTCTTCTGATATGGTCAGATGTTATATCAAGATTAATAATCCAAGGTAGTGAAGTACCAGTAGGGATAATAATATCATTAATCGGAGCTCCAAGCTTTGTATATCTTATAGTTAGTAGAACCTATGGTTTTGGAGGGAAAAATTAATGAATTTAAAAACTAAAGATATAGATGTTTTGTTAGGGAATAATCAAATATTAAAATCTATAGATATAAATGTTAAAAACAAAGAATTTGTTGGAATAATAGGTCCTAATGGAAGTGGGAAAAGTACATTTTTAAAATGTATTTATAGAGTATTAAAACCTAATAGTGGTACTATATTTATACAAAATAAAAATCTAAATAACTATCATGTAAAAGAAACTGCTAAGCTTATATCTGTAGTTTCACAATATAATGATACTCAATTTGATTTTACTGTACTTGATATGGTTTTGTTTGGAAGATCACCACATAAAAAAATTTTTGAAAAGGACAATAGTGAAGATCTTAAAATAGCATATGAATGTTTAGAACAAGTAGGTATGACTAATTATTCAAAAAGAAATTTTTCAACTCTATCTGGAGGTGAAAAGCAAAGGGTAATACTTGCAAGAGCACTTGCCCAAAAAGCCAAATGCTTAGTATTAGATGAGCCAACTAATCATTTAGATATAAAATATCAACTGCAATTAATGGATATAGTAAAGAAATTAAATATAACAGTGGTATCAGCTATTCATGACTTAAACATAGCTTCATTATTTTGTGATAAAATATATGCTTTAAAAGAGGGAAGGGTAATTGAATATGGAACTCCTAAAGAAGTGTTAACAAGAGAAACAATTAAAAATATTTATGACGTTGATTGTAAAATAGTTGAATCAGAAAATGGTAAAGTAAATATAATATATAATCCCTTATAAAAACAATAACAAAACATATGTTTTGTTATTGTTTTTTTGATATAATTGATATGTGAGGTGATAGTATTGGCAAAGACAAAAACTAAATTTGTATGTGATGAATGTGGATATGAAACTGCAAAGTGGATGGGAAGATGTCCTACATGTAATGAATGGAATACATTTAAAGAGATAATTATAGATAAAACAAATATTATAAGTTCAAATAATAAAAGACAATTGAAGAAAGCAAAGAGATTAATGGAAGTAGATTCAAAAGATAGCGATAGAATAGTTACAAGTATGAATGAGTTCAATAGAGTTTTAGGTGGTGGAATAGTAAAAGATTCTGTGATTATATTAACAGCAAAACCAGGTGCTGGTAAATCCACATTGTTACTTGAAGTATCTGGCGATTTATCAAATAAAGGATATAAAGTACTTTATGCTTCAGGTGAAGAAAGTGAAAGTCAAATAAAAAATAGAGCAAATAGAATCTTAAAGGATAAAATGGATAATATCTGGCTTTTGTCTGATACCAGTATGGATAATGTACTTACATCTATTGAAGAAGTTGATCCTGATATAGTTATAATGGATAGTATACAAACATTTTCACTTGAAGAACATAATTCAAAACCCGGTTCTCCAGTTCAAACTATGGAATGTGCAAATGCTGCTGTAAATGTAGCTAAAAATAAAAACAGACCAAGGGCTATTATTATGATAGGTCATATGACTAAAAACAATGAAATGGCTGGGCTTAGAACATTAGAACACTTAGTGGATACAGTTCTTTTCTTAGAAGGAGATAACGAAGAAGAACTTAGAATACTTACTCCTAAAAAGAATAGATTTGGTAGGACAGGAGAACTTGGGATATTTTCTATGGAGGAAGATGGTATGGTTCCTATAGAAAATCCGTCA
The DNA here is from genome assembly GCF_009911265.1 of Senegalia massiliensis. Classification (NCBI taxonomy): domain Bacteria; kingdom Bacillati; phylum Bacillota; class Clostridia; order Eubacteriales; family Clostridiaceae; genus Senegalia; species Senegalia massiliensis. Next base: position 34,734 of record NZ_QXXA01000018.1, read on the forward strand.
GAGTATTTTATGACACGTAGAGAAGAGGATGAAGTAATTGCAGGTTCTGCTATATCTGTTATAAAAGAAGGATCAAGATCTATTATTGTAGAAATAGAATCCTTAGTATCAGCATCATTTACTCCATATCCATCTAGGATAGGGGAATGCCTAAGAAAAGACCAACTAAATACACTTATATCAATACTTGAGCAAAGAGGAGGAAGTTCTCTATATGACAAGAATGTAGTTATAAAGACTACAGGAGGACTTAAATTAACTGAAACCTCTGTTAATCTTGCTATTATAATGAGTATAGTTTCTTCCATAAAAAATAAAGGGATACCAAGTAATACTGTGTTTATTGGTGATGTAGGATTAACAGGAGAGCTTAAAAAAGTGCCTTCTATTGAGTCAAGAATAAATGAAATAGAGAGAATGGGGTTTAAAAAAGTATATGTTGCAGCCGACTCCTTAAAAGATAATATGAAGTTTAAAAATATAAAAGTTATAAGGTTAAAGACTTTACGAGAAGTTATAAATCATATATTCTTTAAAAACAAGTAAATTGTAGAATTTTATCAAATATTGTTACATTCAGTTGACAAACGTTTGAGTTATGTGGTAAAATGTTAAATTTGACAAGAAAGCTATAATATTGTATACTGTCTTTATGAGTATGTTTATAATGTGGGAGGGTTTTATATGTTTGATATTGGAGATAAAATTGTTTACCCTATGCATGGTGCTGGAATCATAGAAGGTATAGAAGAAAAAGAAATATTAGGTGAAAAGAAAAAATATTTTATTATGAAAATGCCCATGGGAGAAATGAAGGTAATGGTTCCTATGGATAACATAGAAGATATAGGGATTAGAGAAGTTATAAGCTTAGAAGAACTAGAACAAGTTTTAGCTGTACTAGGTGATGATAAAACAAAAATGCCACAAAATTGGAATAGAAGATTTAGAGCTAATATGGATAAAATCAAAAGTGGAGATATTTTTGAAATAGCAAGTGTAGTTAGAAATCTTTTAATTAGAGATAGAGAAAAAGGTCTTTCTACAGGAGAAAGAAAAATGTTAAATAATGCAAAACAAATGTTAGTAAGTGAAATAGTTTTAGCAAAAGAAATAGATGAAATTCAAGCAGATGAATTAATAGAAGATATAGTAAAATAGCGTCTATTTAGACGCTTTATTTTTAATTAGATATTGTTAAAAATTTGTAAAAATTATATTGGTTTTGCTTGATTTAATATAATCGTGGTAAATAAGTTATATATATTGTTTTTTTGGACATAATTAATTTATAGGAGGTGAAATGCTTGGTAAATAAAGTTTTGAGAATAATTTTGACTTTAACTGGATTTCTTTTGGGATTTGGGCTTGCATTGACAGTAGAAAATTTGGGCGTTTTAGATTTCATTGAAAGAGACGTTTTTTTATTAGTAAGTTATATTGTTATTAGTGCTTTAGTTGGAATTATAGTATTTATATTATCACCAAAAATCATAAATTTAGGTAACTCTATAGGATCTAGTGTAGAAAGTGAATTGCAAAGGATTCCAGCAACGGATATTATATTAGGTGCTGTTGGACTTATAGTAGGTTTGATAATTGCTTATTTAATATCACAACCTATATTTAATTTGGATATACCTTATATAACAGTGCCAGCAGCTGTGGTATTATATTTATTATTTGGATATCTGGGTATTAATGTTACTACAAAGAAAAGAGAAGATTTTGCAGTACTTACAAATCTATTTAAGAAATCTGCACCAAAAGAGGAAATTGTAAAAAAAGATTATCCTAAATCAAGAGTAAAACCAAAAGTGTTGGATACATCAGTGATAATAGATGGTAGAATTGCTGATATATGTGAAACGAAATTTATGGAAGGCCCCCTTGTTATACCAGAGTTTGTATTAGAAGAATTACAGCATATAGCAGACTCATCTGATTCCTTAAAAAGAAATAGAGGTAGAAGAGGACTTGATATTTTAAACAGAATACAAAAGGAAATAGACATAGAAGTTATAATTCATGATAAAGATTTTGAAGATATATCTGAAGTAGATAGTAAGTTATTAAAGTTAGGACAATTTTTAAATGGTATGGTAGTTACAAATGATTACAATTTAAATAAAGTGGCAGAATTTCATGGAGTAGAAGTATTAAACATCAATGAACTTGCAAATGCTGTTAAACCTGTAGTATTACCTGGTGAAGAGATGATTGTTCAAGTTATAAAAGATGGTAAGGAATCAGGTCAAGGTATTGCATATCTTGATGATGGGACTATGATAGTAGTAGATGGCGGTAGAAAGCATATTGGAGAAACATTGGATGTTATGGTTACTAGTGTACTTCAAACTGCTGCTGGTAGAATGATATTTGCGAAACCTAAATATATGATTGAACAAGCAGGATAAAACTCTGAATTTATTTCAGAGTTTTTTTATTTGTAATCAAAAATAAATATGACAAAAATAATATATTTTTTTATACTATATATGTTATACTAATGTTATTATTATGCTATAATATATAACACAATAATAATTTTTAAAACAAATATCCAAGGGGGTAAATATTTTGTATAACATTAATGGCAATATAGAAAATATTTTAGAATCTAGAAATGTAAAATTTAATTTGAGTGAGGATGAATTAATAAATATAGCAATAGAAAAGGAAAATGCTATGTTAGCTTCTAACGGAGCTTTAAGTATAAATACTGGAAAATATACAGGGAGGTCTCCTCACGATAGATTCATTGTAAAAGAAGACTTAGTTAAAAATAATATAAATTGGAACTCTCAAAATAAAGCTATTTCAAAAGAAGATTTTGATAAGCTATCAAAAACAGTTATAGATTATATAGAAAATAAAGAATTATATGTATTTGAAGGTTTTGTAGGTTCTGATCAAAAATATAGAATGCCTCTAAGGGTTATAAATGAACTTTCAAGTCAAAATCTATTTGCCAAGCAAATGTTTATAGAAAATATGGACAAGGATAACGATTTCAAAAATGATTTTACTGTTATAGCTGTTCCAAATTTAAAAATAGAGCCTGAACACTATAATTTAAATTCTGAAGCCTTTATAGTTATTAGTTTCGAAAAAAGAGTGGTTTTAATTGGTGGAACAAAATATAGTGGAGAAATAAAAAAATCTATGTTTACTGTGATGAATTATTTATTACCATTTAAAAATGTACTTCCTATGCATTGTTCAGCAAATAGAGGACAAAATGGAGATGTTGCATTATTTTTTGGGTTGTCTGGAACAGGTAAAACAACATTGTCTGCAGATAATGATAGGAAACTAATTGGTGATGATGAACATGGCTTTACTGAAAATGGAGTATTTAATTTTGAAGGTGGTTGCTATGCAAAATGTATAGATTTATCAGAAGAAAAAGAACCTCAAATATATAACGCTATAAGAAAGGGCTCAATAATTGAGAATGTTGTGCTAGATGAAAATACAAAAGATCCAAATTACTCAGATAATAGATATACAGAAAATACTAGAGCTGCATTTCCTATAACTCATATTGAAGATGCTATACTTGATGGAAAAGGAGAAATACCAAAAAATATTATATTTTTAACAGCAGATGCTACAGGAGTATTGCCTCCAATTTCAAAACTTACTAAGGAACAAGCAATGTACCACTTTATGAGTGGTTACACAAGTAAACTTGCTGGAACTGAAAGAGGAATAAAGGAGCCTATGGCAACATTTTCGGCATGTTTTGGTGAACCTTTTATGCTTTTAGAGCCGCAAGTATATGCTAAACTTTTAGGAGAAAAAATTGAAAAATATAATTTAAATGTATTTTTAGTTAACACTGGATGGACTGGTGGAGAATATGGGGTAGGGAATAGAATAAACTTAAGATATACAAGAAATATGGTTAGAGCTGCATTAAATGGTGAATTGGAAAGTGTTGATTATATTAAGGATAATATATTTAATTTATCTATGCCGGTAAAATGTAATGGCGTGCCTGAAGAAATATTAAATCCTGTGAATACTTGGGATGATAAAGAAAGATACTATGAGAGAGCAAATGAATTAGCATATAACTTCAAAGAGAACTTTAAGAAATTTAATATAAGTGAAAAAATTATTATAGCTTCATAATTTTAAAAAAAGCTACCTTTTGAAGGTAGCTTTTTTCATGAATTTTTCTTATAATTAACTTGAGGTGAAAAAATGAGCTATAAAAGTAAAAAAATTTCAGTTATTATTGCTGCTGCAGGTATGGGAAAAAGAATGAATAGTAATATAAATAAACAATATATTTTATTAAATGACAAGCCTATACTTTTTTATACATTATATAAGTTTGAAAAAAATGAATTTGTAGATGATATAATAATTGTAGCGAAAGAAGATGAGATAAGTTATTGTAATAAAAATATAGTAAGTAAATATGGATTTAAAAAAGTAAAAGATATAGTTGCTGGGGGAAAAGAACGTAGAGACTCAGTATATAATGGTTTAAATGCAATAGATGTTGAAAGTGATATTGTACTTATTCATGATGGAGCTAGACCATTTGTTGATAATGAAATTATAAATTCGTCTATAAAAGAGGTTATAGTAAATAAAGCTACAGTTGTAGGTGTACCTGTAAAGGATACAATAAAGATTGTTAGTGATGATAATATAGTTGAAAGCACACCTAATAGAAGTCATTTGTGGAAAGTTCAAACACCCCAAAGTTTTTCTTATTCAGTTATAATGGATTGTTATAATAAAGGTATAGAAAATGATTTGAATGTAACAGATGATTCTATGTTAGTAGAGCATTTTGGATATTCTGTAAAAATGATAATGGGAAGTTATAAGAATATAAAAATTACTACTCCAGAAGATTTAGTAATGGGTAAAAATTTTTTAGAATAGATAGGAGATGTATAAATGAAAATCGGAATTGGTTATGATGTACACAAACTAGTAAGGAATAGAGACTTAATTGTTGGGGGAGTGAAAATAGAACATGAAAAGGGACTATTAGGACATTCGGATGCAGATGTATTAACTCATGCTATAATGGACAGTATATTAGGAGCATTATCTTTAGGAGATATTGGCAAGCAATTTCCAGATACTAGTCCAGAATTTAAGGATGCAAATAGTATAAATTTATTGAAAAAAGTTTATGAAAGTATGTATGACAAAGGTTACATAATAGGTAATATTGATGCAGTTATTGTAGCTCAAAGACCTAAAATGGCACCTTATATTATTGATATGAGAAAAGTGATATCAGATACACTGAATACTTCAATAGAAAATATAAATATAAAAGCTACTACCACAGAAGAACTTGGATTTGAAGGTAGAAAAGAAGGAATATCATCTCACTCTGTATGTTTACTTATAAAAAAATAAAATTTTATTGACAAGAAATTAATTTTTTAGTAATATATATAATAAAATTAAATAATTTAAAAGCATTGAAGGAAAATAGTAAGTATTTATGATTCAAAGAGAGAAAACTCTAGGCTGTAAAGTTTTCATTCCTCTAAATATTGAACCTGTTCCTGAGCTTAAGCAATATTTGCTTACGGTTTTATATCGTTATAGTCTAGAGTGGACTTTTTATAGTCAACTAGGGTGGTACCGCGGAATATCCGTCCCTTTTTAGGGGCGGTTTTTTATTTTGTTTTAAAATAGGAGGGTTTAAATATGAAAATGTCAAGGTTATATATGCCAACACTTAGAGAAGTGCCAGCAGATGCTGAAATACCAAGTCATAAATTATTATTAAGAGCAGGTATGATTAGAAAATTAGTATCAGGAGTATATTCTTATTTACCTTTAGGTTTTAGAGTAATAGAAAAAATAGAGAAAATTGTGAGAGAAGAGATGAACAAAGCAGGTTCTCAAGAGGTATTAATGTCTGCTATTCAACCTAAAGAATTATGGGAAGAATCAGGAAGATGGGCTGATTTTGGTCCAGAAATGTTTAGGCTTAAAGATAGAAATGAAAGGGAATTTTGTTTAGGACCAACACATGAAGAAATATTTACTGACCTAATAAGAAATGAATTAAAATCATATAAGCAATTGCCTTTAAATATTTATCAGGTACAAACTAAATATAGAGATGAAAAAAGACCACGCTTTGGTGTGATGCGCTCGAGAGAATTTATTATGAAAGATGCATATAGCTTTGATAAAGATGTAAGTGGAATGAATGAAAGTTATATGGATATGTGGAGAGCATATGAAAAGGCATTTACTAGATGTAATCTTAACTTTAGAGTTGTAGAAGGTGACTCTGGAGCTATGGGAGATGGCGATTCTCATGAATTTACTGCGATGAGTAGTGTAGGTGAAAGTGAGATAGCTTATTGTAAAGATTGTGACTATGCAGCTACAGATGAAAAGGCAAAAGTAGTATATAGTATAGATAACAAAGAAGAAAATCTAGAAATTGAAGAAATTCATACACCAGGTATCAAAACAATAGAAAATTTAGTGGAGTTTTTTGGTATAGATGCTTCTAATTTTGTAAAAACTCTTTTAGTTCGTATATCTGATGAGGTTATAGCAGTACTTATTCCTGGAGATAGAGAATTAAACCATACTAAACTTGTAAATCATTTTAAAGTTCCTGAACATGAATTAGAAATGTTAGATGAAGAAGGCGTAAAAAATGTTACTGGAGCTGAAGTAGGATTTGCAGGACCTATAGACTTAAAGCAAGATATTAAAATATTAATGGATTCTAGAGTTAAAAAGATGAAAAACTTTATAATAGGTGCAAACAAAACAGATTATCATATTAAAAATGTAAACATAGATGATATTTCAGCAGAAGAAGTTGAAGACTTGTTATTAGTTAAAGAAAATGATGAATGTCCTAAATGTGGTAGCGGGTTGTTAATAGAGAGAGGGATAGAAGTTGGTAACATATTCCAACTTGGCACAAAGTATAGCGATGGCTTAGATGCTACTTTTCTTGATGAGAATGGTAAATCAAGCAAGTTTTGGATGGGTTCCTATGGTATTGGTATAACGAGAACAATGGCTGCAATAATAGAACAATATCATGATGATAAAGGAATAATATGGCCATTGTCTGTAGCTCCTTACCATGTAATAATAACAGTGGTAAATGCTAAAAAAGATGACCAAATGGAACTTGGTGAAAAATTATATAATCAATTAATAGATAAAGGTATAGAAGTATTAATTGATGATAGAAAGGAAAGAGCTGGAGTTAAGTTTACAGATGCAGAACTTATAGGTATTCCAATAAGAATAACTGTAGGTAGAGATGCTAAAGAATCAGTTGTAGAATTTTCTGTAAGAGGAAAAGAAGATAAGATAAAAATAAATTCAAATGAAATATTTGAAAAAGTTCAAGAAGTCTTTAATGAGCAAGGACTTAAGTTGTAACTTGCTATTAAGGGGTATATATTATATAATAAATAACAATAATTAATGAAGTACGGTTTAAATTTAAACTTATGGAGGTATTTTATGAGTAATATTAGAGTAAGGTTTGCTCCAAGTCCTACAGGATTTGTTCACATAGGGAGTCTTAGAACGGCTCTATATAATTATTTATTTTCTAGAAACAATAATGGAAAATATATTTTAAGAATAGAAGATACAGATAGAACTAGATTTGTAGAAGGTGCTTTAGAAAACTTAATAGATTCTATGGAATGGGCAGGAATAACACATGATGAAGGTGTATTTGTAGAAAATGGTAAAATTGTAGAAAAAGGTGAGTATGGTCCATATACCCAATCTAAAAGATTAGATATATATAAGAAATATATAGATATATTAATAGAAAAAGGGTATGCATATTATTGTTTTTGTTCAAAAGAAAGATTAGATAAAGTGCGTGAAGAACAAAAAAGAGATGGTAAAATACCAAAATATGATGGATACTGTAGAAGTTTGGATAAAAGAGAAGCAGAAATTAGAATAGCAAATGGTGAAGATTATGTAGTAAGACTTAAATTGCCTGAAAATGAAAATATAATATTTGATGATTTAGTAAGAGGAAAAGTTACTATTAATACAAGTGATATGGATGATCAAGTTCTTATGAAGTCAGATGGATATCCAACATATCATTTTGCAGTAGTAGTGGATGATCATTTGATGAATATATCACATGTGGTTAGAGGTGAAGAATGGCTACCATCTACGCCTAAACATGTATTTATGTTCCAAGCTTTTGGATGGAAAGCCCCAACATATGTGCATTTGCCTACAGTTTTAAATAAAGATAAGAAAAAATTATCTAAAAGACAAGGTGATGTGTCTGTATCAGATTTCAAAGAAAAAGGATATCTTCCTGAAGCATTAGTTAACTATTTGGCTTTAGTTGGCTGGAGTCCAGAATCAAATGAAGAAATATTTTCAATTAATGAACTAGAAGAAGAATTTTCATTTGATAGAGTATCAAAAACTGGTGGAGTATTTGATATAGATAAATTAAATTGGATAAATGGTCAATATATAAGAGAAGAAAGTCTAGAAAGAATAACAGATTTATCAATACCTTTCTTAAAAGAGGTAGGATATATTGATGATAATGATGTGGAAAATAGATATGATTGGATAAAAACTCTAGTTTCTACTGTAAAAGAAGATCTTTCTTATCTTTCTGAAATAAAAGAAAAAGCAAATATATATTTTAATTATGAAATTGATTTAGAAGATGAAAAAGTATTAGAAACATTAAAAGGAGAACAAGTTCCATTACTTTTAAATGCTTTTAGAGAAGAATTAGAGCAAATAGATGAAATAGAGGAAGAGTTTTCAAAAACAATAATCAAAAAAATTCAAAAGAAAACTAAAGTTAAAGGTAAAAATTTGTTTATGCCAATAAGAGCTATGCTTACAGGGCAACTTCATGGACCTGAAATGGTAAATATAATTTTAGTTTTAGGGAAACAAAATATACTTACTCGCATAGAATATGTAGAAAATAATATTTTAAATAATTAAAAAGTAATGATAAGGAAAAGTAAATTTATACTACCTAACAGAGAATAATCCCTAGGCTGAAAGGATTAAGGGATGTATAGATTGAAAATGCACCTTTGAACTTTTTGTTTGAAAAAAGTAAAACAAAACGTTTGTTACGTTATAACTATTAGAGATAAGCTAAATGCTTAAATTAGAGTGGAACCACGGAAAAACCGTCTCTATACATTTGTATAGAGGCGGTTTTTTAATATTAAAATTAGTGTTAGAAAGTAGGAATATTATGTTTTCTAGAATAAGAGAAGATATAAATGCAATATATAAAAGAGATCCAGCAGCTAAAAATTTCATAGAAATATTATTATGTTATCCAGGATTACATGCTGTCATACTTCATAGAATATCTCACTATTTATATAATAAAAATATATATTTATTAGCTAGGATTATATCTCAAATATCAAGATTTTTTACAGGGATAGAAATTCATCCCGGTGCTAAAATAGGTAAGAGAGTATTTATAGATCATGGTATGGGAGTAGTAATAGGTGAAACTACTGAAATAGGTAATGATGTAGTTATATATCAAGGAGTAACTTTAGGTGGGACAGGAAAAGAGGAAGGTAAAAGACACCCAACTATTGGCAATAATGTAGTAATAAGTAGTGGAGCTAAGGTGCTAGGTCCTTTTAGGGTAAATGATTTTGCTAAAATTGGAGCTGGTGCAGTTGTATTAAAAGAAGTACCAGAATATGCAACAATAGTAGGGATACCTGGTGAAGTAGTTCTTAGAAAGAAAGTCACACCTATATCAGACTTAGATCTTGATCAAACAAAATTTCCTGATCCTATAGCAGATAAATTTAAGGAGATGGATAATAGAATAAAAGAATTAGAAAGAAAATTGATAAGGGAGGAATAAAAATGAAATTATATAATAGTTTAACTAGAAAAAAGGAAGAATTTGTACCTTTAAATAAGGATAAGGTGACAATATATGTATGTGGACCTACAGTATATAATTATATCCATATAGGTAATGCAAGGCCACTTATAGTTTTTGATGCATTAAGAAGGTTTCTTAAGACAAAAGGATATAAAGTGGACTACCTTGTGAATTTTACAGATATAGATGATAAAATGATTGAAAAAGCAAATGAAGAAGGAAAAACAGTAAAAGAAATTGCAGATAAGTTTATACAAGAATATACTATAGATGCTAACAATCTTCAAATATTAGAAGGTGAAACAATCCATCCTAGAGCTACAGAAAATATAGAGGAGATAATAGAATTTATAAAAGAATTAGAGCAAAAAGGTTTTGCTTATAATGTAAATGGAGACGTATATTTTGATATCAGTAAATGGCATAATTATGGGAAATTATCAAATAAAAACATAGAGGAATTGCAGTCAGGTGCTAGAATAGGTGTAAATACAGAAAAAAGAAATCCAGTAGATTTTGCTCTTTGGAAAAGTAAAAAAGAAGGAGAACCTTTTTGGAAAAGTCCATGGGGAGAAGGAAGACCAGGATGGCATATTGAATGTTCTGTAATGGCAAGAAAGTATTTAGGAGATACTATTGATATACATGCTGGAGGGCATGATTTAGAGTTTCCACATCATGAAAATGAAATAGCTCAATCAGAAAGTCTTACTGGAAAGCCATTTGCTAATTATTGGCTTCACAATGCAATGATAAATGTAGAAGATATAAAAATGAGCAAGTCTAAATTAAACTTTTTTACAGTAAGAGGTATAAGTAAGGAATATGATCTGGAAATAGTAAGGTATTTTATTTTATCTAGTCATTATAGAAGTCCAATAAATTTTAGTAGAGAAATACTAGAACAATCAAAGAATGGTCTCGATAGACTTTATAACGGAAAAAACAAATTGAAAGATCTTCTAGATACTGCTGATAAAGACAATATAAATATTGATAATAAAGTAAAAGGAAAAATAGATGAATTTAAAGTCGAATTTGAAAAGAGTATGGAAGATGATTTAAATACTTCTGATGCTTTATCAAAGATATTTGAACTTATCAAATATACCAATACAAATTTAAATAGTGATGTTTCTTATGGTACTTTAAAATATAGCTATGATGTTCTAATTCAATTAAGTGATATATTAGGATTATTATATAAAGAAAATGAAATTCTAGATGAAGAGATAACTTTATTAATTGAAAAAAGACTTGAAGCAAGAAAAAATAAAGATTATGATTTAGCAGATAAAATAAGAGATGATTTAAAAGAAAAGGGTATAATATTAGAAGATACAAAGAGAGGTACTAAATGGAAAAGAGAAATGTAAATAAGGTATATGAAAAGATATGGAGTGAGAGAGATGTTAATATGCTCTCTCCTCTACAACTTGCTTATATAGGTGATGCAGTATATGAGGTGTTTATTAGAAGATTTCTATTGGAGGATAAATTACTTTCTGTAAATGAACTTCATAAAAGAGCTATAGAGTTTGTAAAAGCAAAAGCACAATCTGACATAGTACATGAGTTAATGGATGTTTTAACAGAAGAAGAAATTAGAGTTGTTAAAAGAGGTAGAAATACTAAATCACAAAGTGTCCCTAAAAATGCCAACATATCAGATTATAGATATGCAACAGGCTTTGAAGCATTAGTAGGATATTTATATTTATTAGATAGACAAGATAGAATAAAAGAGTTATTTAATATGATAATAGAAAACTAATATGAGGAGTGAGAAATATGAATACAAATGATTATATAGAAGGAAGAAATCCAGTTATAGAAGCATTAAAATCTGGCCGAGAAATAGAAAAAATATTTATAGAAGATGGAAATAAGACTGGATCTATAAATGAGATTAAGAAATTAGCTAAATCCCGCGGGATTATAATTCAATATGTGCATAAAAATAAACTTAATCAAATTAGTAGTACAAATTCTCATCAAGGAGTCATAGCAATTTCTTCAAGCCATACTTATAAAAATATAGAAGATGTATTTGCACTTGCTAAAAGAAGAAGTGAAGATCCTTTTATAATTATATTAGATGAAATTAAAGATCCTCATAACTTGGGTTCCATAATGAGAACAGCAGAATGTGTAGGTGCTCATGGAATAATAATTCCTAAGAGGAGGTCTGTGGGTCTTACTTCTACAGTTGCAAAAACATCGGCAGGAGCAATAGAGTATATGCCAGTAGTAAAGGTATCTAATATAGCTAATACAATAGATGTATTAAAAGAAGAAGGTGTTTGGATATATGGAGCAGATATGGCTGGAAGTGCTGATTATTATAACACGAATTTGACAGGACCTATTGGAATAGTTATAGGTAGTGAAGGTAATGGAATTGGGAGGTTAGTAAAAGAAAAATGTGATGAGTTAGTAAAAATACCTATAAAAGGAAAAGTCTCATCTTTAAATGCCTCTGTTGCAGCTTCTATTATAATGTATGATGTAAATAGGCAAAGAGGATTGAAAAAATGAGATGGCTAAAAATAAAAAAGAGTATCTTTTTATAGATGCATATAACATAATAAATAGTTGGGCTAAACTTAAAGAATTAAGTCGCTTAAGTTTAGATACTGCAAGAAATGAACTTATAGAAATAATGTCAGAATACCAATCTTTTACAGGTATTAATGTAATAATAGTATTTGATGCTCATTTAGTAAAGGGAAGTAATACTAAAGAAGAAGATGTATATGGTCTTTCTGTTGTCTATACAAAGGAACATGAAACGGCAGATAGATATATAGAAAGAAAATTAGATCAAATGGGAAGAAATAAAATTGTTAGGGTTGCAACTTCTGACTGGACAGAACAACAAGTAGTGTTAGGTAGAGGTGGGACAAGGATATCTGCCAGAGAATTAGAAATTGAAGTAAATAGGGTAAAGATTTCTATAAAAAAGCAAAAGGAAAAAGAAGTTAAATATAAAAAGGATTCATTGGGTGAAAGGTTGAATAAAGAAATTTTAGAAAAATTCGAAAAAATACGAAGAAAAAGCTAAAATGCTTGACTGGCAAACTGTAACTAATATATAATAACCATATAAGTTTGATATTTCAGGGAATATCTGGAGGAGATATTAGTGGAATCCATGGCACAAAAGAAAATCAACAAATTATACACTGATATTTACCCATTAATGGGTGATGAGGAAATAGTTAAAAAAGCAAAAAAGGGGGATAATATAGCTTTAGAATATCTCATTAAAAAGTATAAATACTTTGTGCGGGCTAAAGCTAGAAGTTATTTTTTGATAGGAGCAGACAAAGAAGATATAATACAAGAAGGTATGATAGGATTGTATAAAGCTGTTAGAGATTATGATGCAGCTAAACTAGCTTCTTTTAGAGCGTTTGCTGAACTTTGTATTACAAGACAGATTATAACAGCAATTAAAACAGCGACCAGACAAAAGCATATGCCTTTAAATTCATATGTATCTTTGAACAAACCTTTATATGATGAGGAGTCAGATAGAACATTAATGGATATGATTTCAGGGGCAAAAGTTACAGATCCTGAAGAACTTATGATATCTAAAGAGGAACTATCTAGAATAGAAGAGAAAATAGGACAAACACTTAGTGGGTTAGAACTTGAAGTATTACTATCTTATTTGCAAGGTAAAAGTTATCAAGAGATAGCAATTAATTTAGAAAGACATGTAAAGTCTATTGACAATGCTCTACAAAGAGTAAAAAGGAAATTAGAAAAAGATTTACCTATTTAATCTATTGACATTCAAAATTTAACATAGTACAATTATTTACAGTAGTTTTAAATGCCCATGTAGCTCAGTAGGTAGAGTACTTGCATGGTAAGCAAGAGGTCACCGGTTCAATCCCGGTCGTGGGCTCCATTTTTTTGATACGTTATTATAAAAATTGAGGAGGATTAATAATGGGAAAAGCAAAATATGAAAGAACTAAACCACATGTTAACGTTGGAACAATAGGACACGT